>QCTP01000055.1 GCA_003211115.1 Prochlorococcus sp. AG-673-M19 | reverse complement strand
ATATTTTTCTATCCAAAAACTCACCTGATTATTGATTAAAAGGAGTTTTATTAAATTGGAAATTATTGAGAAGGATGTTGCTATTATTGGTGGTGGGCCAGCAGGATGTACCTGTGCGCTGTATACATCTCGTTCTAATCTAAAGACTGTCATAATAGATAAAAATCCATCTGTCGGAGCTTTAGCAATAACTCATCAGATTGCAAATTATCCTGGTGTTCCTGTAGATATTAGTGGTGAAAAATTGCTTACATTAATGAGAGAACAAGCTGTTCAATATGGAACTGACTATAAAAGAGCTCAAGTGTTTGGTATTGATGTTGGGGAAGACTGGAAGACTGTTTATACACCTGAAGGAACATTTAAAGCAAAGGCACTTGTATTGGCAAGTGGAGCTATGGGTAGACCTGCTTCTTTTAAAGGAGAAGCAGATTTCTTAGGTAAGGGTGTAAGCTACTGTGCTACATGTGATGGAGCTTTTTATAAAAATAGAGAAGTTGCAGTTGTTGGAGCAAATAAAGAGGCAATTGAGGAAGCTACTGTTCTTACTAAATTTGCTTCAACGGTTCATTGGATTACATCAAGTGATCCAAAACCAGACAATGAGGAAGCAATGGAATTGATGGAAAGCTCTAATATTAAGCATTGGAGTAGAACTCGATTATTAGAAATATTGGGGAATGATATGGGAGTAAATGGGGTTGTAGTCAAGAATAAACAGAAAGAAGAACCTATTAATCTTGATTTAGAGGGAGTCTTTGTCTACATGAGTGGTTCAAAACCAATTACTGATTTCTTAGGAGATCAAATTGCTTTAAAGGAAGATGGAGGAGTTATTGTTGATGACTTTATGTCTACAAATTCTGATGGTGTTTGGGCTATTGGCGATATAAGAAATACACCTTTCAAGCAAGCTGTTGTTGCGGCATCAGATGGATGCATAGCAGCAATGTCTATAGACCGATATTTAAACAGTAGAAAAAATATAAGAGTAGATTGGATACACTCTTAAATTATTTTTGAAGTGAAAAAATTATAGAGGGGTTGCTTCCGAAATATAAGCTACTCCACCGTAATAACTTAGATCAGATTTAATATTGTCGCGCATTCGATCAATTAATTCTTGCTCACAGAAAACTATCACATGAGCATTCGAACCTAATCCAGTAAACTCCATATCTTCTGTAACAACTCTTTCAGGGCCTCTCCCAGTTGCATGTTTCATAACTGTATATCCTGGCACATTAGCTTTCTCTAATGTAGTGATAATTGCATCAAGCTCTCTTTCACTAAAAATTAAATCTAATCTTTTCATTTTTTATAAAGGGGGAATTGGAATAATTTTATTTACTAAACTCATATAGATAGGTATACCCAGGACTATATTGAACGGAAAAGTTAGACCTAATGTCGTAGAAATATAGTAACTTGATTTTGCTTCTGGTACTGTCATCCTCATGGCTGCTGGTACTGCTAAATATGAGGCACTTGCACATAAAACCACAAATAAAAGTGCATTTCCAGGCCCTAGAGATAAAAATCTTGCAACGAAAACACCTATTAAAGAATTAAATAATGGCATGAAGATTGCAAATCCAATTAAAAATGAACCAGCATTCTTAAGTCTGGGTAATCTTTGAGCTGCAACTATTCCCATATCTAATAGGAAAAAGCATTCTGCTCCATAGAATAATTGCCCAGTAAAAGGTTCCATTTTTGTAATGGCTGAGGGATTACTGAAAGCTGTAAGAAAACCGACAATTAAACTAGAAAGTAATAAATAAACTGATCCATTTAAGAGAGACTCATGCAAAATCGAGCTAAAATGCATTTTTCTTGAATTAGGTCTATTTTTAGGAGCTGCAAATTTTACTAGTAATAAGCCTACAATAATGGCAGGAGATTCCATTAAAGCTAAAGCTCCAACCATGAATCCATCGAAGGCTATATTTTGACTCTCTAGGAAACTTTCTGCTGATATAAAAGTTACAGCGCTAATAGATCCATACGCAGCAGCAATAGCTGCGGAGTTAAAAATATCAAACTTGTATCTTAAGATTAAGAATCCAATCAGTGGAATTATTAATGACATCAATATTGCT
>QCTP01000054.1 GCA_003211115.1 Prochlorococcus sp. AG-673-M19 | reverse complement strand
ACTAAAGATGTAAGTAAAGAGTCAATGGCTCCAAGCACTGCTAGTACTAGGCCTGCTTTGAAAATAATAGGAAAGTATTGATTAAAACTTGGCAAATTTAAAGATGGAACTCCTCTTGGAATCTCACCAATTCTATCTATTGCACCATCACCAAAAATTAATATCGATAGTGGGGTTACTATTAATAAAGCTAAAAGCGGTGAAGGTACCCATTGACTGATTTTTCTTGGTGTTAGAAACACTATCCCTAAAGTCATTATTGCTACTCCGATAGCTGCCCCATTAGGTTGAAAATTTGAAAAAAACGGTTGATAAAGACTCGACTACACCTCCTCGAGTGCTGATTCCCAATAGTGGACCAATTTGCAGTGCAATTATAATTACCCCTATTCCGGACATGAATCCTGATACAACAGAATAGGGAACAAGAGTTATATATTTACCAAGCTTTAAAATTCCAAACAAAATTTGTAATAAGCCGCCAATTACAACAGCTGCCATTACCAGAGGTAAAATTTGTCCTGCGGAAAGATCTCTTGGTACCCCTACAGCTGCTAAACCTGCTACAACTCCCGCTACAGTTACACTCATTGGGCCAGTTGGACCGCTAACTTGTGCCGGTGTGCCACCAAATAAAGCTGCTAAAAAACCAACAACAACTGCTCCGTATAAACCATAAATTGCGCCACCAGGTCCTAAGGCTGCGTTTCCAAAAGCAAGTGCAAGAGGTAAAGCTACTACTGCAGCAGTTATTCCTCCTAAAATATCTCCCCTTATATTTTTAAGATTAAATCCATTTATAATTTCCAAAGATAATCTCCTTAATTAAATACATTGACTAGAAGATATTATCTCTTTATGTCCAAAATTTGTTAAAAAATTAAGTTTGTGCAAAATATATCAATAACTTTTTAAAATATATTTTGATTATATTAAGTTAATTTTCCTGAACAAAAAAGGGTTTTGGGTAATTTTTATGGAAGTAAAGCGACTATCGTATTAGTTAAATAATTATTTTTATAACTTCAAAATTTCAAATGAATTTGATCATTCGCCCAAGAAGATTGAGAAGAACAGAAGCAATAAGAGAGATGGTAAAAGAAACCCATCTGCATCCTGAAGATTTTATTTATCCATTATTTGTTCATGAAAAAGATTTTCAAGAAGAAATATCTGCGATGCCTGGTACTTACAGATGGGATATGAATGGGTTGATAAAGGAAGTTTCCAGAGCCTGGGAATTAGGAATTAGATGTATTGTACTTTTCCCAAAAATTGATGATAGCTTAAAAACAGAAGATGGATCAGAATGCTTCAATGAAGCTGGTTTAATACCTAAAGCTATTCGAATGTTAAAAAAAGAGATACCTGAGATGGCAATAATGACTGATGTTGCATTAGATCCTTATTCATGTGATGGACATGATGGCTTAGTTGATGACAATGGAAAAATATTGAACGATGAAACTATTGAGATTCTCAAAAAACAGGCTATTACCCAAGCAAGAGCTGGAGCAGATTTTATTGGTCCAAGTGACATGATGGATGGGAGAGTTGGAGCTATTAGAACTGCTTTGGATGTTGAGGGATTAAGTGATGTGGGCATAATTAGCTATACTGCAAAATTTGCATCTGCCTATTATGGACCTTTTAGAACAGCTTTAGATTCTGCTCCAAAGGAGAATAACAGGAAAATAATTCCAGATAATAAGTCAACATATCAAATGGATCCTGCCAATTCAAAGGAGGCTCTAATTGAATCGGCATTAGATCAATATGAGGGGGCAGATATTTTAATGGTTAAACCTGGTGTTTCTTATTTGGATATAGTTTATCGGTTAAGTAATTTTTCAAATAAACCCATAGCTGCTTATAACGTTAGTGGAGAATATTCAATGGTAAAAGCTGCTGCTATGAAAAATTGGATTAATGAAAAGGACATTGTTTTAGAAACATTGCTTAGTTTCAAAAGAGCTGGGGCTAAATTAATACTCACCTATCATGCTTGTGATGCATCAAAATGGTTGAATGAGAAGTAAAAACTCATTAAAGTCAAAAATTTTGTTTATTCTTATAATAAATATCATTCATTATTTTGCTTTTACAAGGTTCAAAAGGTGTTCAAAGAATTGGGCA
>QCTP01000053.1 GCA_003211115.1 Prochlorococcus sp. AG-673-M19 | reverse complement strand
GGTCTTATGGACCTTAACATTTGATCTGCAAATTTAGTTTTGTTATTCATATGTGCTCCTGCCTCAACACTCCATACACCATCAAATGTTCCCTCTTCAAATTTCAGATCCAAAGCATCCATAACTTTGAAATTACATTTACAGTCATACGGTGTGAGTTCTGAAGCTCTTTTTACTTGAGCTGAGCTAATAGTTATTCCAGTAACATTAAATCCATAATAATTAGCCAGAATTCTAGAGCTACCACCTATTCCACATCCTACATCTAAAACCCTAGAACCTCTGGGCAATTTATCCAAACCACTCCAACTCACTAATTCATGAACAAATTGTACTTTCGCCTCTCTAAAGTCAATATTTTTATTTGTAGGATAGAAGCCTAAATGAATATGCTCTCCCCATAATCTTTCTAATAGTTTATCTTGAGTCCATGAATCATAAGCTGAAGCTACGGTTCCAGAAGAGATATATTTTCTTGTATTAATTCTCCAGAGTATTAAATAGAAAAATAATAAAATTAATATTATTAAAATGATAGATATTAAAAATATTGGCATTTAGTTATCTTTAATATCAGGAAAGCTTTCTTTTAAAGCTGTTCTAGCTGCTAATTGTTTTCTGGTATGATCTAACATTTCAAACTCTCTTTCCAATCTTGTATAGGTATTCCTTTCTTCTAAAAGTCTCTGTTGCTCTTCAGCTACTGGCCCGCCTAAATGAGCGCCTATCCAAAAAGATAGTTCCATCGGATTTTCTGGTAACTTATCAGGAAGAATTTTTTGAGTATTAGTTAATTTACTTGTTAATTTAACTACGTCATTTAATGCTTCAGTAACTGAGTCTCTTAAAACATCTAAGCTTTGAAAACTTTCAATATTTTCGTCTGTAATCCAACTTACCATTGCAGAGCAATATGGTGTTGAACGAACAATTTCTAGGACTTGAAATCTTTGTTGTCCTAATGTAATTATATTGCTTCTACCATCTTCTGCAGTTTGATGTTTAATTATTTGAGCACAACAGCCAACATTTGCCATACTCTTTGTATTAGGATCCCATTTAATTACTCCAAACATTGAGTCTGATTCAAGTACAGATTTAAGCATAATTCTGTATCTTGATTCAAATATGTGTAAGGGTAATACTTCTTGAGGGAAAAGAACAACTTCTGGCAAAGGAAATAAAGGTAGTTCCCTCACTGAAAGCTCTCCCATTTAAACCTCAACATATTTATTTTTATCTTAGTAAATTTGAGATCTATTCGGGCTTAATTATAATTTAACTTCTATATCTACACCACTAGGAAGATCCAATTTCATTAAAGCATCTATAGTTTTAGCTGAGGGACTGTAAATATCAATTATCCTTCTATGAGTTCTGGTCTCAAAGTGCTCTCTAGAATCCTTATCTACATGAGGAGATCTTAAAACACAATAAATTTTTCTCTTTGTAGGTAATGGAATAGGCCCTATAGCTGAGGCAGCGGTAGTATCTGCTGTCTGTATAATTTTGTCGCATGACAAATCAAGCATTCTTCTGTCAAATGCCTTCAATCTTATGCGAATTTTTTGTTGAGCAAGTGAAGCAGTCATAAGTTTAAATTAATCTCTTTATAAAGGGTTATTGATAATTGAGAATCAATAACCCATATCAATTATTAAATTATCTTAGATTATCAAAGGTAAACTTCGTAAAACCAAGAAAGTTATTCAATAATTTTAGATACAACACCAGCCCCAATAGTACGACCACCTTCACGAATAGCAAAGCGCATACCTTGTTCTATAGCAACTGGGCAAATTAGTTCCCCAGTCATTTTTATTCTGTCCCCTGGCATTACCATTTCTACATTAGCACCATCATCAGAAGTAAATGCAGTAATTTGTCCAGTAACATCTGTTGTTCTTATATAAAATTGTGGCCTATAACCTGCAAAGAAAGGAGTATGTCTTCCACCCTCTTCTTTCTTAAGAACATAAACTTCTCCTTCGAATTTTGTATGTGGAGTAATTGAACCTTTCTTAACGAGTACCATGCCTCTCTCTATATCTTCTTTTTGAACACCACGTAAAAGAAGACCTACATTATCTCCAGCCATACCTTCGTCAAGAAGTTTACGGAACATCTCAACACCAGTAACAGTGGTCAATCTTGTATCCCTTATTCCAACAATTTCGACTTCTTCTCCAACTTTTACTTTTCCCCTTTCTATTCTTCCAGTAGCAACTGTTCCTCTTCCTGTAATAGAGAAAACATCTTCAACTGCCATCAAAAATGGCTTATCAATTTCTCTTTCT
>QCTP01000052.1 GCA_003211115.1 Prochlorococcus sp. AG-673-M19 | reverse complement strand
GATTACAAATCAACAATTAAATTTCAATAGATTAGAAGAATCAATTGCTCTCAAATTGGGTAGGATGATTGACTCGGGCATTATTAATATTGGCTGTCGTTTAAGTTCATAAAAAATTTTTTATCTTACTCATTCAATGAAAAACAATAAAAAAAATAAAATACTTTCTAAAGAAAAAGTTCACTCTATAAACATCTATTTATTTTTGGGATTCAATTTAACCCTCGTAACTGTCCTTGGTTATATTTTGTTTAATACTTCAATTAATAGTTAAGTTTGACTCTTCTATTTAATAGTATATTTACTATATTTTTCTAAATAAATTTTTGATATTTTGACAACAGCATACCTTCAAAGAAAAGCATCTTGGGAAATTTTGTTGAAGGTAAGTTCTGGAATCTATTCAGATCATGCACTAGAAAAGGTACTTAAAAATTATCAATTTAATTCCTTAGATATAGCCTTCATAACAGAATTATCTTTTGGATGTATAAGATATAGAAAATTTCTTGATATTTGGATAGATCATATATCAAAATTTCCCCATCATAAGCAACCACCAAAACTTAGATGGCTTTTACATATTGGTTTATATCAATTATTAAAAATGGATAAAGTACCTTTTTCAGCAGCTATTTCCTCCACTGTAGAAGTAGCAAAGAAATCTGATTTAAAAGGGTTATCAGGTACCGTAAATGCGATATTAAGAAATACTGTTAGAAATATAGAAAAAGAAAATTTACCAAAAATATCCTCTGATAAAATGGAGATATTGTCTTGTATTGAGTCATTACCATTATGGCTTGTGAGTGAAATTGTTAATTGGGTAGGAATAGAAGAAGCTAAAAATATCGTTAAAGGGTTTAATAAAAAACCTTCAATTGATTTAAGAATTAATTCACTGAAAACTGATTTAAATAAATTTTTAAAAGAACTTAATGAATCTAATATTAATGCAGCCCCAATCAATAATCTCAATCATGGGGTTGCTTTAAATTCGAATCCAAGATCTATTAAAAACCTTCCAGGTTACAAAGATGGGATGTGGGTAGTGCAAGATCGTTCTTCTCAATGGGTCGCTCCTCTTTTGAATCCAATTAAAGGGGAAAAGATTCTCGATGCTTGCTCTGCTCCTGGGAGCAAAACAACTCATTTAGCAGAATTAGCAAATGATGATGCTGAAATCCTTGCTGTAGATAGATCAGAAAAAAGATTGAAAATATTGCAATCAAATTTAGAAAGATTAAATATAAAAAGTGTTAAAACTCTTAAAGCTGATGCTACAACTTTGATTAATAATAAGCCATACTTATTATCTTATTTTGATAAAATTTTAATTGATGCTCCATGTTCAGGAATTGGAACTTTTGCAAGAAATCCTGATATAAGATGGTCTTTAAGTAAGGATAAAATAAATCAATTAATTCTTTTACAGGAAAAATTATTAGAAACTATTTTCCCTCTTTTAAAAAGAAATGGAATTTTAGTTTATTCAACTTGTACAATCTGTCCTGAAGAGAATAACTTACTAATTAAAAAATTTTTGTCAAAAAACAAGGAATTAAAGTTAGATACTGAAAGACAAATCTTGCCAAGATTCGATAAACCCGGAGATGGGTTTTATGCCGCAAAAATATCTTATAAATGAAAAATAGAATATTTTTATTCTTGAATTTTAAAATCAAGTATTTTACTGATGTATTTTTTCCAAAAATAAGCAGCATTGCCACTCGATAAATTAGAGTTTTTGTTTTCATCAAAACCTATCCAGACTCCACTTGTAAGATTATTAATTGAACCAATAAACCAAAGATCTCTGTTACCATCTGAAGTTCCAGTCTTGCCATATATTTTTTTACCAATAATTGATGCTGCAATGGAAGTCCCTTCCGAGACTGATTTCTCAAGTAAAATATTTAAACTTTTAGTTACTATTGGATCTAATATTTTCTTGTAAGAAAATTTGTTTTCCCAAATTAAATCATTATTAAGCGATTCTATTTTTTCAATAACACTAGGTTTATATAAATTGCCATTGCTATTTAAAACTGTATAGGCATTTGTGATATTTAGGAGGGTATCGCCATAGGATCCAATAGCTAATGGAAGAAATTCTCTAAGCTTTTGTTCATATCCTAGGCCAAATAAATTGGCTAAATTTATAATTTTTTTAAGACCTATTTCATTAGTAATTTTTAAAGGAACTATATTAGAAGAAGTTTTAAAAGACTCTATTAAAGATATTTTGCCTTGATAGGTTTCAGAAAAATTTTTTGGACAATATTCGTTCCAACAATTAGGTAAATCTTCGAATT
>QCTP01000051.1 GCA_003211115.1 Prochlorococcus sp. AG-673-M19 | reverse complement strand
CTTTATATAGTGTGAATCCTGTGGGGCTTGGGCATGAATAAAGGTATCTAAATTTCTGAACTGCAGCTTGAAGTAAATTGTATATCCTTTTGGATATTTCAATTTAGAAAAAGTTTTTATAATTTCTTTTCCATGATTAACATCACCAAAATGATTATTCGCTATATCTAATATAATAATTTTCTTAAAATCTTGAGTTATTGATTCTTTTAATTTACTTTCCATAATTACTATTTATTATTGAGGATTTTTGAGCATAAATCGCACACTTCTAAGCCCCAAGTGTAGGAAAGATTACTAATATTTTCGTTCTTTCCTCCATTAAGACTATCATTAATTAAAGCAATTTCATATTTAAAATCATCAGGTCTATTTTTGTAATAGAACTTTTCTATATTCTCTTTATAAGAGGAGTTTTTAAAAATATCACAGCTTCCATTTTTGGACCCAAATTCAACAGAAAAAATTTTATCATCGGCTTCTACAACAATCTTTTTATTAATATCTTTAGTCAAAACATCAGTTGTATAAGTAGCTATTATATTTCTGGATTTACTTTCTAGTGCAAAAGCAATATTCACATATTTATCATAATTATTTTTAATATCCATATTCAGGCAACAATTAGTTTTATCGATTTTCAATCCTAAATGCTTAAAAACAAGCAGCAGTAAATGTAAACCATGACTATGTTCCATTAGAGAACCACCACCTCTTTTGCTAAATCCTAGGTAAGAGTCTTCAGGACCATCCAACCATGGATGAGCTTTGAATATCCCCTCCCAGTTTTCAAGCCAGTTGCAATAAATTCTAGTTATATTTTTTGAGTATTTTATTTCTTTTAAAAAATTTATAAATGCTGGAGTTACAGAATGATTATAACCAACAAATATTCTATCCTCTAAACCTTTGAGATTCTTTTTCAAGAAACTTATATGTTCTGAGTCAGGATATGTAAATGGTTTTTCTACTAACCATTTTCTTGCCCTATTTTTGCTTAATCCTTCCGAAAGGATTTTTGTATGAGTATCAGGAGGAGTTCCTATAACTTCTAAATCAACAATATCTTCACTTGGACTTTCTAATAAATTTATAGATTCGTCCCATTCCTTATATCTAGAGGGATAAATCTCATTTTTCATTCTTGATAATGCTGCCTTGTCAATATCAACAACCTCTATTTCGTAATCAACATTTCTTAATGCATTTGTAATATGATTACCTATTGAACCTGCTCCAAAAACTCTAGCCTTCATTTAGTTTAAAAATAAATACTTTTATAAAGATCTTATGACATAAAATTACTAAATAAAGTGTATTGAAAATTAATATTAATCATTTCAAAATCTTATATCTATCAAAATTCCAGAAAATTTAATTACAAAATTTATATGAATCAAATTTGCTATCAACCATTATTTGAAAATTTTCTCAAGATTAAGCCTTTTACTTTTTTTCTAATTACCATTTTTTGAATGAAGGGATAAATGTATATATATTTTTATCCTTAAGTGAATTTGAAATCTCGCTTAAGATATTCCAAGGAAAAACTATTATATTTGAAACTTTCATCTCGTCTATTTTTTCACTATTGTAAATAGGGATAAGACTCCCAGGCATAAATTTATTTTGTTTACTTTTTGCATTATCTACAATAAATGGAATTAAATCTTTTTTAACTCCTGCAAAATTTAAAAGAGTATTAGCTTTTGCAGCAGCCCCATATCCACAAATCAATTGGTTAGTTTTTTTCAAATTCAAAAGGAAACTTAATAGTTGATCTTTTGTTTTTTCAGCATTAAATTGCAATTTTTGAAATGGTAAAAGACTTTCTATTTGGAATTCTGTTTCATATTTCTTTATTTTATAAATACTATCTGATACGGGTCTACTCTTATCTTTTGTCATCCAAACTCTAAGACTACCTCCATGAGTTCTCAGTTCTTCAGTATCAAAAATATGTAAATCAAATACTTTAGCTAATCTTAATAGAAAGCTTAAACTTAAATAACTATAGTGTTCATGATAAATAGTATCGAATTGATTATATTTTATTAGATTTAACAAATGTGGGAATTCTACACTAAAAACACCCTTTGGACTTAGTATATTCTTTGCTCCAATCATAAAATCATTTATATCTGGTACATGAGCTAGTACATTATTTGCAATTAATAAATCCACTCCTGATTGTGGTACTAAACCCTCATCCTTAAGTTTGATAACCAAATTTTTCCCGAAAAATTCTTTAACTGTATCTATACCTTTTTTTTCAGCTTCTATAGCTGTTTTTTCAGTGGGTTCAACACCAAGACATCTTATTCCACTTTGTTTAAGATATTGAAGAAGA
>QCTP01000050.1 GCA_003211115.1 Prochlorococcus sp. AG-673-M19 | reverse complement strand
AAACCTGACTTTTTTGGATTGAATATTTTATTAAATACAATCGCATAGCTATCTTTATTTGAAGGAATTGGGTTATAAGGAAATATATCTAGAGATGAATTATCTTCACTTATTTCTATGTCAGCAGGAATATCTTTAATACATTTGGTACGACCTTCAAATCCTCCTATTTTTACCTGACATATACTTACTTTATCATTAAGTTTGGACTCAAATGTTTCAGGAATTTTCAATGTAATTTTTAAAAGTTTTGCTTGCCTATCAGAAGGTCTCAAAAAGAAAAAAATTGTATTTCTAAATCTTTTTTTGTTCTCTTTTTGGAACCATTTTAATCTCCTATATCCTGAATCTTGATCCCACTGGAATTCCAAACCTGCTTTTACATAACTATTCTCAAGGAAAAAAGGTATTGAAATTAGTAATGGGGAAAAAAGTATGAGCTTTAATATTTTAGAATTTAAAGCAAATTTTCTTTGTTTTGTAAGCATTGTTTTTTAAACGATCTAGATGATTAGGCCCTTAATTCTCTGATTTTTAGGTGAAAATTGTTTTATAACATTAACATCTATCTGGCCTTAATTTTGAAGCACCTCTTAAATAAGGATGATTAATAGATTTATGGTCTTTCAATAACACTTGTGCCATCAACCTGATACAAAAATCAACATCATTTGGAACGTACATTTGTTGGCAATCTAAGAACGCAACTGAATCAAGACCATTACATTTTCTTGCAATGGAAGCAGGGAAACATGCATTTAAATCATTAGTCACAGTAAATGTAATTGATAATAAATTATTTTCAATGATATTATTTCGTGAAATTAATTCTTCAACTAGTTCAACAACTGCATTCTCGATCTCTTTTTCAGAATTATCTTTTGCAGTTGTAGCACCTCTAATAATTGTTAATTGATAATTCTCTTCAAATTTTTCAATCATATCAATTTAAGGTTTGTACAACCAAAGTATTTTATTAGATGAATTTACCTCAAAAAATATTTTTTGAATAATTTTCTCAATAATTTTGCTTCCTGGTATAAGCCCTAGTATTTTCTTCTTCTTCTTACCAAAAGTTACGGGTTGTATTTTTGGATCGATTTTAACCATCTCTGCTGCAAGCTCTCTTGCAACAAATTCATCTCCAATTTTGTCTACTAATCCTAGATCTTTTGCTTGTGTACCAGTGAAGATTCTTCCATCGGCAAACTTCTTGACATCTTCTACCAGTAAATTTCTGCCCTCTGCAACGGCCTCTGTAAATTGTTTATAACTCTCATCTATTAATCCCTGTAAGAGTTCTCTCCCTTTATCACTTAAAGGCTTATCTGGTGAAAGAATATCTTTATATAAACCGCTTTTTACTGTTTCAAACTTAATCCCAATTTTATTCAAAAGTTCAGATAAGTTATTTCCTCTTATTATTACACCGATTGAACCCGTAATTGTACCTGGGTTAGCTACAATTTTGTCAGCAGCTACGCCGATGTAAACACCACCAGAGGCTGATATGTTTCCGAAACTTGCAACCACTTTACAGCCTTTATTTCTTAACCTTTTAATGGCAGAGTATATTTCTTGGCTGTCACCTACAGTGCCTCCGGGAGAATCGATTCTAAGTATTAATGCAGGGAATTCTCTATCCTCAATTTGCTTTAGAGATTTGATGACAGAAACTCTTGTTGAACTTGTGATTGGCTCATCAATTACTATACGAGCCATTCTTTTTTTTGACTTACGTCTAAAAGGCCAAATCATTCTTTTAAGATACAAACTATAAATCTACTTTAAAAAGATTATCAGCAGACCTAATGAATTCAATCTTTAATTGGTTTTTAATGATACTCCCTTTTGCGCTCTGGGGGACTTCAATGGCAGCTATGACCCCTTTAGTATCAAGTGCTGGTCCTGATTTGGTTGCTTCATTAAGATTGCTTCCTGCAGGTATTCTTGTTCTTATTACAACATATTTATTTAAAAGAGATTTAAAGATTTATAAGTGCGATTTGAAATGGTTCTTAGTTTTCACAATCATAGACGCAACTTTTTTTCAATTGTTTTTGACTTATGGGATTTCTAAAACAGGAGCTGGTCTTGGTTCTGTTTTGATTGATTCTCAACCTTTACTGGTAGCACTCCTGGCAAGAGCAATTTTTGGCAATTTAATAAACCCAATTGGATGGTTAGGCTTGCTTTTTGGCTTAGGTGGAATAATCTTTTTAGGAGTTCCAAAAGAACTTTTGGAAAATTGGTGGTTAATGTCTGATAAAAATATTAGTGAAATCTCATTTAATGTTGGAGAACTTTGGATGCTTGGAGCTTCTCTCGCTATGGCTTTAGGAACAATTTTGATTAGATTCACATGTACTAAAAGTGATCCGGTTGCGGTAACAGGTTGGCATATGGTTTTAGGCAGTGTGCCTCTAATTATTAAACACTGCTTGCAAACAAATTTTCAATTGATACCAAATT
>QCTP01000049.1 GCA_003211115.1 Prochlorococcus sp. AG-673-M19 | reverse complement strand
GATAGCAATAAATTAGTTAATCCAGAGCTTGTTTTTGATTCAAAAGAAGCTTTATCAGGTAAAATTTTGCAAATTGGCAAAAAAATAATTAAAAGGTTTGAAAATTAAAATTAAATGAAAAAAATAAATTCAGAAGAAAAAATAATTTTAGCTATTGACGGATTAGATATATATCAAGCAAAAGTATTTCTAAAGAGATGCCCTAATATTAAGTGGGTAAAAGTTGGCTTAGAACTTTTCACAAGGGAAGGACCTAGTGTAATTAAAGTTTTGAAAGATTTAAATAAAAAAATTTTCTTAGATCTTAAATTTCACGATATTCCAAATACTATGAGTGCAGCTTGTTATGAGGTTTCCAAACTAGGAGTTGATATTATTTCTGTTCATGCTTCAGCAGGTTCTAAAGCTCTCACCGCATCAAAAAATGCATCTTTAGAAGGAGCAAAGTTAGCTAATTTAAATCCTCCTCATATTGTAGGAATTACTGTTTTAACTAGCTTATCTAGTGAAGAATTCCAAACTGATCTTAATATGAAGAACTCGATTGAGGAAAATGTTGTCAGGCTTGCAAAATTATCTTTTGATGCTGGATTGGATGGATGTGTTTGTTCCCCATTGGAGGCAAAAATATTGAGATCAATTTATAAAAATAATTTCGAATTAATTACACCTGGTATAAGGACAAAGATTCAAAATAAAGATGATCAAAATAGAATAATGACTCCTTTTGAAGCCATAAATAATGGAGCATCTAAGTTGGTTATTGGAAGAGCTATTACTAAAAATAAAGATCCTAATAAGACTTTTCTAGATATCTGCGATTCTATTTATTAACGTCATTTATCTTTGATTCTTCTCCATTAAGTAATCGTCTAATATTTGTTCTGTGCTTCCAAATTACTAGTATTGATACAACTAGGCTAATTAAAAAGTATGGATAATTAGTAGCTCCAATATCTAAAAACATTAAAAGTGGTAAAAAAAATGCAGCTGAAATACTTGATAAAGAGACAATTTTAGACTTTGCAAGAATTATTAAAAAAATTCCTAAAGATGCAAATCCTACTTTCCAAGAAAGAGCAACAAACATTCCTAGACCAGTGGCTACTGCCTTACCGCCTTTACCTTTTAACCATATAGGCCAAATATGTCCCGAAATTGCAGAAATCCCTGCTAAAACTTCGAATAAGCTTTGATTTGTATAATGCTTTGCAATTATTACGGCAATAAGGCCTTTGCCCACATCAATAATAAAAACAAAGAAAGCAGGCCATTTGCCAACGTTTCTTAAAACATTTGTTGCCCCGGTTGATCCAGATCCTATAAGTCTTAAATCTATATTCTTTAGAAACTTACCAAATAAAAATCCTGTTGGTATTGATCCCAAAAAATAACTGATAAATATAATAAAAATATTCATAGAAGTTAGTTAAGTTCCAGATCATCATAAATTTCATCATTTGAACCCGCAAATGCAAGCCATAATGGAAATTGAAGAATTGGTATCTCTACAGATGTTTCGGCAGCATCCACAATAATAAATGGTAATTCTTCGTTAGTCTCTAATCTATCAGCTCTTTCAATAACTCCTTCTGGCCTTTCAAAAAGAACAATACCACTGTTAGGTCCAAAATCATCTCTTGTAAGGCCTAAGGAATCTTGTAAAATTCTTCTCCACTCACCTAATCTCTCAGGTTGAGAAGCTAATATTAGAGTTTGAAACTGGTCGCCATACAATTCACCAAGAATAGCTATTAATCCAGCAGATAATAAAGCATTTTTTTGTCTCGATCCCCTACTTTCTAATGATCCTCTTCCACCCATGTTAAAAAACCAATCATTCATTACTTCAATATCTGATGAGTCAAGGCTTCGTCTTAATTTCCATGGTTCTGAATAAAAATCAGGCTGTTCTATAAACGTTGCGAAACAACTTTTAATTAGTTGTTCATCTGGTTTAAATGTTTCAGATAATGCAGGAACTGTCACTAATTCATTTTTGTTTAAATTCTCTTGTTTTTCATCAAGTGGAGAAGGCTTAACAACTATAGTTTGTGAAACTAATTCCAGTTTTTCTATATTTTGTGAGAGGTTCTGCAAAGAACCCGTTAAATATTCTTGGAATCCTTTTACTCTTTTGGCTATATTGTCTGATTGACCTTTGAAATTTGATTCAATATCTTTATCTAATTCATTTTTTTTTGTTTCTAAATCTTTTATCTCTTTAATTAAAGAGTTTTTTTTTGAAATAAGCTCCCTAAAGATTTCATTAGAGAAATCATCTAAAGATTTATTAGATTTTTTGCTTTCTGAAGTTACCTTTTTATTTTGAGTCGCTTTGTTTTTGATAATTTCATCATGTTTTGTTTTTGTAATTGATTTATTAATTATGGGTTCCTTATCAGGATTATTATTAGAAATTTTAGTATTAGTCATTTAAATAAATTGGTGGTAAATCAAAAATTTAATTTGAAGGATTTTTAATTTCCAGAGATTCAACTTTCTTTATAAGTTCGTTTTTTAATTGCTCTGGATTAAATAGTATAGG
>QCTP01000048.1 GCA_003211115.1 Prochlorococcus sp. AG-673-M19 | reverse complement strand
TATAAATAATCCTTCTATATTTTTGAGACCTTGATAAAGAATTTCTCTTCTAAGGTCATAATGCCCATTGATTTTTAAGAAAAATTCTTGGTTTATTTTTAGGGCCTCCAAAGCTCCTCTTTGAACAAAAGAACAAACATTACTTGTACTTTGACTTTGTAATGCAGATGATGCTTTTATGACATCTTTTTGTCCTACTAAGTAACCCACTCTCCATCCAGTCATTGCCCAACCTTTTGCAAAACCGTTAATTATAAAAATTCTTTCTTTTATATCAGTTGCTAATGAAGCTAAACTTAAATGATGAAATTCTTTTTTTAGAATTAATTCGTAAATTTCATCTGAAAGAATATTAATATTTTTATGGTCTCTTACCACCTCGGCAATTTGTAATAATTCTTCTTTTGGCATAACCCTACCCGTTGGATTGTTGGGAGAATTAATAATTATAAATTTAGTTTTTGAGGTTATCTTGGATTTTAAGTCTTGTATATTTATTTTGAATCCATCTTTAGCGGACGAGTTTAGGAAGACAGGCTTACCACCTGCCAATCTTATCATCTGAGGATAGCTCAGCCAATATGGAGCTGGTACTATAACTTCGTCACCATCATTTAATAAGACCTGAAAAAGATTATAGATTGCCTGTTTAGCTCCATTTGTTACCATTACATTTTCAAAGTCAACATTTAAATTGTTTTTGGTTTGAAGTTTTTTTGCAATAGCTTTTCTAAGTTCTAAATCTCCGGCAGCCGGACCATATTTTGTATATCCGTTAAATATAGCCTCGCTTGTTGAGTTTATTATTTCTTTAGGAGCCTCAAAATCTGGTTCTCCTGCACTTAAATTACATATATCTTTTCCCTCTGCAGAGAGTTGTTTAGCTTTAGCACTAATCTGCAGAGTAAGTGAGGGCTCAATTGATAATGCCCTTTTTGATAAATTTACTTCACTCATTTGATCTACAGTTCTTTAGATATAACTTTTAAAAAATTTTTAATCATAGATTAAGAATAAGTAAAAGTATCACAAATTGGTTTGATTTGGTTCATTTTCTTAATTTAAATTATTTTCAGGCTGTTTTTTTTTAACTAAAACATCGATTTATTTCTCATGAGGTTACTATTTATTTTTTTAATTTTTAGTTTTAATATTATAAATAAGTTTCAACTTGAATTTGCTTTGAAAAGGTTAGTCATTAGTAGAGGTAATGTATTTGCAAATTTATTAATAATTGGTGAAGCACCTGGGGCTCAAGAAGATCTTGAGGGAGCCCCTTATGTTGGTAAATCAGGGAAATTATTAGATGAATTATTAATAAAAGCAGGAATTGACTTTCAAAAAGATGTATATTTTTGCAATGTAATTAAATGTCGTCCTCCAAATAATAGAAAGCCAACTAATAAAGAAATAAATATTCATAAACCTTGGTTATTGCAACAAATTAAACTTGTAGATCCAAAATTTATTATTTTAACTGGTTCGACAGCCATGAGATGTGTTCTTGAAAAAAAGAATCCAATTTCTAAGTCAAGAGGAAAATGGGTAAAGAAAGATGGGCGAGATATTATCTCTATTTTTCACCCATCTTATTTGTTGAGATTTCCTTCAAAAGAAGTTGGAAAACCATATGATCTAACTTTAAAAGACCTTAAGAATGTAAGTAGTAAACTATATGCTTTATAATTTAATAAAAACTTTTTGAATTTCTAGAATTTAATGTCATTAACTCAATCAAAAGAGGTGAATAGTCTCTCAAGAAGATATTCAACTCATATTGAGAGAAGGATAACTAGAACAGTAATGGTAGGAGATATTGGAATTGGTAGTAACTATCCAATAAGGGTTCAATCAATGATAAATGAGGATACTATGGATATAGAAAGTTCTTACTTAGCAATTAAAAGACTTCATGATGTAGGCTGTGAAATAGTAAGACTTACCGTTCCTTCTTTAGCTCATGCAAAGGCTGTTGGAGATATTAAAGAAAAATTAATTGAAAATAATATAAATACTCCATTAGTTGCGGATGTTCATCACAATGGTATGAAAATTGCAATGGAGGTTGCAAAACATGTTGATAAAGTAAGGATTAATCCAGGATTATTTGTTTTTGAGAAATCAGATCCTACAAGAACTGAATATACTGATGAGGAATTTAACACTATTAAAAACACAATTTTAAAAAGGTTTACTCCACTTGTAGAAGTTTTGAAGTCGGAGAACAAAGCTCTAAGAATTGGAGTAAATCATGGTTCTCTATCCGAGAGAATGCTTTTTACTTATGGAGATACACCTTTAGGGATGACAGAATCTGCAATGGAATTTGTCAAAATTTGTGATGAGCTTGATTTTCATAACATCATTATTTCTATGAAGGCTTCAAGAGCTCCAGTTATGTTAGCCGCATATAGAATGATTGCAGATAGATTGGATGCAGAAGGATATAACTACCCTTTGCATTTAGGAGTCACTGAAGCCGGTGATGGAGATTATGGAAGGATTAAGAGTACAGCTGGTATAGGAACACTTCTTGCAGAAGGTCTTGGAGACACTATCAGAG
>QCTP01000047.1 GCA_003211115.1 Prochlorococcus sp. AG-673-M19 | reverse complement strand
CTTTCCGGAAGAGCTGATTGGGAGAAGGGTGAAATTAAACTATTTTGCAATCAAGTATTTGTAAGTGACTCAATAAAAGAAATTGTACCCAAGTATCTATTACCTTTAAGGGGAGTTATTGATTCAACAGACATACCATTAAATGTAAGTAGAAGTGCATTACAAACTGATAGAAAAGTTAGATCAATTTCTTCATTTATATCAAAAAAAATTGCTAATAAATTAAAGGATTTGCTTAAAAATTCTCCTGAATTTTATACAGAAATATGGGACTCTATTTCAGCATTTATAAAGATTGGGGCAATAGAGGATGAAAAGTTTGCTGACCTTGTAGAAAATAGTATTATTTTTGAAACGATTATAAATTCTGATAAAGATTTAAAAAAATATATCGATGATAAATCTCTTATCAAATCTAATGATAAGTTTTACACAACGTTAACAAATTATAAAGAGAGGAATAATGTTAATGATTCTAAAAAAATTATTTATTGTTCTGATGTAATTGGCCAATCTAGCGCTTTAAATATTTGCTTATCTGATAATAAAGAAGTAATTAAGTCTGATCCCTTAATAGATGCACAATTTCTTCCATGGATAGAAAGTAAGAATGAAAATTATCAATTTCAAAGAGTTGATTCTGAAATAAATGAACTAGAGGATAAAGAATCAAAAGAAATTGTAGACAAAGATGGAAAATCAAACACCGAAAATCTAAAAGATATTATTTCAAAAGCTTTAAATAATGAGAAAGTAACAGTTAAAGTTCAATCTCTAACGAATAAGGATGCTCCACCAGCAATGATACTATTACCTGAACAAATGAGAAGAATTAATGATATGGGAGCATACATGGAACAAAAAATGCCTGGATTACCTGAATATCATGTTCTATTAATAAACAAAGAACATCCACTCATTTCTGGTTTAACTAAAATAACTGGTAGTAAAATAATTCTTGATAAAAAAGATCCAAATGAAAATCCATTAGCATCAAAAATTGCTAATCATGTTTATGACATGGCGAAATTAAGTGTAGGAGGATTAGATCAAGAACAAATTATAAATTTACAAAATAATAATGCAGATTTAATTTCAGATTTACTTAAATCATCTACATGAGTTGTGTGTTAAAGTTAATTTAATATTTACTAAAAAAATGTCTAGGGTTTGTGAGCTAACAGGTTCAAAAGCTAATAATGGTATGGCTGTAAGTCATTCACATATTCGTACTAAGAAATTACAGCAAGTAAACCTTCAAAAAAGGAGACTTTGGTGGCAAGAAGGGAAAAAGTGGATAAACATAAAAATTAGTACTAAAGCACTAAAATCAATACAAAAAGTTGGTTTAGATAAAGTTGCTAAAACAAATGGGGTGGATCTTAATAAGTTCTGAATTTGATGAAGAGTGTTTTTGGGCTTTTTGTAGTAATAATTTCGTTATTTTTTAATATTAAATCTGCTATTGCATTTGATTACGCTCCTGAAATAGGTGACTTAGCTCCTAGTTTTCATTTACAAGGAATAAACAATAATTATAAATCAAAAAAAATATGGGACTCTGATGAATTAAAAGGTAAATGGGTTGTTTTATTTTTTTATCCTAAGGACTTCACCGCTGGTTGTACTCTAGAAGCTAAAGGTTTTTCTCAATTAAAAAATGACTTTTCTAAATACAATGCTGAAATAATAGGAATAAGTGCTGATAATCAAGATTCACATGAAAGTTTTTGTAGTGAAAAATCTATAAATTACACATTATTATCTGATCCTAATGGAACTATTAGTAAGAAATATGGATCTTGGATTCCTCCTTTTTCTGATAGAAATACTTTTTTAATTTCTCCAAAAGGAGAAATTAAGTATAGATGGATAAGTGTATTACCTATAAATCATGCAAAGGAAGTTTTAAATGTACTAAAGAAAAACATTTAAGTATTTTGCACGAACTTTCATTTGGCACATGGTTAATTCATATAAGCTCCGTAATAGAGTGGATTTATGCAATATTTATAATAAATAAAATAAGTAACTATAAAAAATTAGGCATATTTTATTGGCTCAGTCTTGCGATGATTCCTAATTTAATTGGAGCTATGTGTGCAATTACATGGCATATTTTCGATAATCAAACAGTTTTATACGGTTTAGTTACACTTCAAGGTATATTCACTTTTATAGGAAACTCAACATTAGCTTTAGCGATATTTGTAATTTATAAAAAAACAGAATGTTATGAATGACTTCTTTTTAAGATTTCTAGATTTTTTATCAAAAATTGATAATACAGCTTTATTTGCAGTATCAATAATCCCATATTCAATTTTTTTATTTTACTTATATAAAATTAAATCAATAAATAAATTAATAAAAACAGGTTTTTCATTAACTGTTTTATTTGTATTTATAACTATATTAATGTCTATATTTTCTCAAACTTATTTAAATAGAACACTGGTAGAGGTTGATGCACTTCATGGATCAGCAGAATTTTTCTTAACCTTAAGTGATGCCATTATTTTACTCGGTTTTATAAAGATGTTAAATCTCTTAGAAGTAAATAACTCTTAAGACCTTTTACAAATTTGTGTTTTTCTGCTCAAAATAAAGGACAATATAAAAAATAACGCTTTTTTATGTTTACTACATTATTTGCAGTTGCTTCTGATCCAGCAACTTTTGAATGGTCACCTAAATGTGCCGTCGTAATGATTGCATGTAATGTTTTTGCTTATGCAATTGCAAGAGCCACAATCAGAAAACCCAATGAAGGTTTTGAAATTCCTAATTCCAAATTCTA
>QCTP01000046.1 GCA_003211115.1 Prochlorococcus sp. AG-673-M19 | reverse complement strand
CTCTGCTGTTTGCTCCATCAGCTCCAATTAAAAGGTCGACAGTAAGCTCTTTGAGTTCCCCTTTTTTATCTCCAGAAGAAAAATCAGAATACGAAAGTTTATATGGACCTTGGTTATCATTGCCAGTATCAATTGAAGTAACTAATCCATTAATTAATGTTGCTCCAAGCTCAGATGCTCTATTTCTCATAAACGCATCCATGACCTCTCTTCTACACATTCCTATAAATTCATTATCACTTTTGCCATAAACATTATCTAAGCTAATATCAACTTCTCTATTAGAAGGAGATATCATTTTCATATGTCTTACTTTTCTATCTATAATTGATTCTGGCAAGTCAAATTCTTCAACCATGCATAGAGGGATGGCTCCTCCACAAGGTTTTGCATTATCTAATTTTCTCTCAAAAAGCCAAGTTTTTATCCCAGATTTAGCAAGTATTTCAGCAGCACATGAACCACTTGGACCTCCACCAATGACAGCAACTCTCAACATATCAAAAAAAAAAGTATCCTATTAAAAAACTACATCAATTTCACTATAAAAGTGCATTTCGTAAATTAATAGTTAATATCGAAATATGTTTTTCAGATTAACTTTTAATTTTGGAACGAAAAGAGGAAGTAATAGAAACAATTGATATTCCAGTTGCCGAAAGGAAATATTTAAAAGAAACTAATCCAAAATTTAAGGAAAAATTTTTTTTTATTATTCCGCTTTTAATATTACTTTTTTTTGTTTCTGGTTTGAGATTTAGTAGGAATTCAAAAACAAATCCTTTAAAAAATATCAATTTTAATAATGCTAATAATCATGATCACAGTATCTTGGGGCACCTACCATACAATGAAATTTCAAAAGAAAAATTGGTTCTTATTGAACCTAATATTGAAGTACATATTGACATGAGTGAATCTCTACTGCAAATGAAAGAAGACGCGAAAAATGAAGGAATATTTTTAGTTTTTTTAAGTGGTTATAGATCAATAAATCTGCAGAATAATATCTTCTACACTTTAAAATCTAAAAGAAATCAAATAGCTTCAGAAAGGGCTAGAGTCTCAGCCCCTCCTGGATATTCTGAACATAGTACTGGATTCGCTATTGATATTGGAGATTCTAATAAAAGAGATACAGACTTTGATGTTAAATTTGAGAATACTGATGCTTTTAGATGGTTAAAAAAGAATGCAGCTAAGTATCATTTCAAATTATCCTTCAATAAAAATAATAAAAATGTTGATTATGAACCTTGGCATTGGAGATATGAAGGATCAATTGATGCACTTAAAGTTTTTGAAGCATCAAATAGAAACATAAATAATGCTAAATAATTAATACACTAAAGACAATTTTTTATATATGATTTTCAAAGTCTTAGGGATAATCCCTTTAGAAAAAGCATTCTTTGAGTTAGCCTTAAAAGAGTTCAACTTTGGCTTTGTTAGTTTTTAGATGTCAACTTCAATTAAAGAAATAAGAAATGTAGCAATTATCGCTCATGTAGATCATGGGAAAACAACCCTTGTCGATGCTCTTTTATCACAATCTGGAATATTTAGAGATAATGAAGTGGTCCCAACTTGTGTAATGGACTCTAATGATCTTGAGAGAGAAAGAGGTATAACAATCCTTTCAAAAAATACAGCTGTTAATTATAAAAATACAAGAATTAATATTATTGACACTCCAGGACACGCTGACTTTGGTGGAGAGGTTGAGAGGGTTTTGGGTATGGTAGATGGTTGTTTATTAATTGTTGATGCTAATGAGGGTCCTATGCCTCAAACAAGATTTGTTTTAAAAAAAGCTCTAGAAAAAGGTCTTAGGCCTATAGTATTCGTTAATAAAATTGATCGACCTAGAGTTGTCCCAGAAATTGCTGTAGATAAAGTTCTTGATTTATTTCTTGAATTAGGAGCTGATGATGATCAATGCGATTTCCCATACTTATTCGGGAGTGGTTTATCAGGTTTTGCAAAAGAAGAAATGGAATCAAATAGTGATAATATGATGCCCCTTTTTGAAGCAATACTAAGGCATGTTCCTCCACCCATTGGTGACATGAATAAGCCATTGCAGCTTCAAATTACAACTTTGGATTATTCTGATTTTTTAGGAAGAATTGTGATTGGAAAGATTCATAATGGAACTATAAAAAATGGACAACAAGCTAGCCTTATAAAAGAAAATGGAAAAAATATTAAGGGTAAGGTAAGTAAGCTTTTAGGCTTTGAGGGATTACAAAGAATTGATATTGATCAAGCCTATGCAGGGGATATTGTAGCTGTTTCTGGTTTCGATGATGTAAATATTGGAGAAACCATTGCTTGTCCTGATTCCCCTCATCCACTTCCTTTAATTAAAGTAGATGAACCTACCTTAAATATGACTTTTGTAGTAAATGATTCTCCATTCGCGGGTAAAGAAGGGAAATTTGTTACTAGTAGACAATTAAAAAATAGATTAGAGAGGGAATTATTAACAAATGTGGCCCTAAGAGTTGAAGAAACTGATTCTCCAGACAGATTTTCTGTCTCTGGGAGAGGTGAACTTCATTTGGGAATTTTGATAGAAACAATGAGAAGGGAAGGTTTTGAATTCCAAATTTCTCAACCACAAGTTATTTTTAGAGATATTGATGATGTTCAATGTGAACCTATAGAGACATTAGTCTTAGATGTTCCAGAAGCAGCAGTTGGCTCTTGTATTGAAAAACTCGGATCTAGAAAGGCTGAGATGAAAAACATGCAGACCAGTTCCGATGGAAGAACTCAACTAGAGTTTCTTGTACCATCAAGAGGTCTTATAGGATTTCGTGGCGAATTTGTTCGAA
>QCTP01000045.1 GCA_003211115.1 Prochlorococcus sp. AG-673-M19 | reverse complement strand
CTCAGCGACTTCTCTTAGTTTCTCTAATTGCTCTTGAGTTTTATTCATAATTAATCAGTTAGAAATAAATCACTTAAGATGATGGTTTTAAAACAAATTCTTCACTCACACACAAACTTATCTTCACTCTATTTTTTATAAAGTCAAATAAATTCACTTTATTTGAAGTTTTATTAGGACTTCCAATTAAATCTTTATTATTTAGAAAAATCATAGAATTAATTCTATTAACAAAAAAGTATATATTCTGGATTATGAGGTAAATACTGGAAGACCAATTGTTGCAGTTGTAATTAAAGCTCCTGCAAAGATTAAGAAAGGAAGATAAGGGAAATTTTTCAAATTAAGCTTTTCTAATTCGAAAATACTATATAGGTATTTATACTGTTTGTCTACCCCTAGATCTGATTCAAGACCAGAATTTTGCTAATAACAGTAAAAAATGATAGTTATCCGAATTTTCCTGAGATATATTCTTGAGTTGTTTTTTCCTTTGGAGAACTAAAAATTTTCTTTGTTGAATTGAATTCTGCTAGATATCCAACCTTACCTCCATCTCCTTCTGCGTATTCAACTGCATTAAAAAAAGCGGTCATATCACTAACTCTTAAAGCCTGCTGCATATTATGGGTAACGATTATTATTGTGTAATTCTTCTTAAGTTCGTGCATCGTCTCTTCTATTTTTAATGTTGAAATAGGATCTAATGCTGAGCATGGCTCATCCATGAGAATTATTTCAGGTTCAATTGCGATGGTTCTTGCTATACATAGTCTTTGTTGTTGTCCACCAGATAAAGAGTAACCACTATCATTTAATTTATCCTTACATTCACTCCATACAGCAGCTTTTCTCAAGGAACTTTCCACTAATTGATCCATATCACCAGTAAAGCCATTGATTCTTGCTCCAAATGCAATATTTTCATAGATAGATTTTGGGAAAGGATTAGGTTGTTGAAAAACCATACCAATTCTTCTTCTAACTTCAACTGGATCTACTCTTTTGTCATAAATATTAGTCCCATCAAAGAGAACAGTTCCTTTGAGTGTACAATTAGGGATTAAATCGTTCATTCTATTCAAAGCTCTAAGAACGGTTGATTTTCCACAACCAGAAGGGCCAATGAGTGAAGTTATATCGCCAACTTTAAAATTTAAAAAAACATTTTTTACGGCTTCAAAAGTTCCATAACTAATAGAAACATCCTCAAGAGATAAAATGTTTTTCTTTTGCAACTTTTTAGTATTTTTAATCATTTCATACCCTCTTAGTTTTCTCAGTAAAAGCGGCCAATATCCTTGAAAAAATATTAACTATTAGTATTGATATGACAAGAATAAAGGAAGCTGCCCAGGCTAGTTTATTCTGTGCATCATAAGGTTCAAGGGCAAAATTATATATCAAGACAGCTAATGAGCCCATCTCGTAAAATAAATCTCCAAAACCCGTTATGTAATAGTAAGAAAACAAAGCAGTAAAGATCAAAGGTGCTGTTTCGCCTGCTGCTCTTGCGATTCCAAGCACAACACCAGTAGCAATAGATCTAAATGCTGTGGGTAAAGTTATTTTTAATATTGTTGTATACATACTTGCTCCAATGCCTAGAGAAGCATACCTTAATTCATTTGGCACTAACTTAAGACCTTCATCAGTTGTCTTTATCACAGTAGGCAACATCAATATTGAAAGCGCCATACCTCCCGCAAAGCCACTATACATACTTCCAAACAAAACTTTTGTAGAGACAATTAAGGCGTAAATAAATACACCTGCAATTATTGAAGGAACTCCTGCTAAAACATTTACCCCGAATCGAACAAATTTTGAAAAAGCTCCTCCTTTTGAATATTCAGCTAGATAAATACCTCCGCCTACACCTACTGGTATGGCAATAATTGAAGCAATAGTTGTAATTACTAGTGTCCCAATTAATGCAGGATTAATTCCTCCTGCATCTAAATCATCTCCAGGCGGATTTGGTTCTAAAGTAAATAGATCAGGATTTATCTGAGCTCCCCCTTTAATAAGAATATATGTAACCACAAAAATCATAGGAAGAATTGCAATGAGTGCACAAAAAAATGATAAAGAAGTAAAGAATTTATCTCCTACATTTCTTGATAGTTTTTTCTGGTAATAAAGTGAATTCATAAATATTTAATATTTAAGACTAAATTTCTTAACCAGCCACTGCGCTAAGATATTTACCACTAACGACAAGATCATCAATACAAAAGCCGCATAAAAGAGTGATGAAACCTGACTTCCATCAGCCTCACCAAACTGGTTTGCAAGCATTGAGGAAATGGTATATCCAGGAGATAATAGAGACCAACTAAATGCATTAGAGTTTCCAATAATCATTGTGACAGCCATAGTTTCACCCATTGCCCTTCCTAAAGCCAATAGAACACCTGCCATAATTCCTGATAACGCTGCTGGCAAGATTACTGAAAATATTGTTTTCCATCTACTTGCTCCAATTCCATAAGCTGCATTTCTTAGCTTTTTAGGAACCTGATTAAGTGTATCCCTTGCAATGGAGGTTACTATTGGTAAAAGCATTACCACTAAAATTAATATCGCTAAAAGTGAATTTCGACCTGCAGGCTCCGAACTTAATAAAGGAATCCAACCAAAGAATTTATGTAAAAAAACAAAAAAGTCTCTAAAGAAAGGTTCCATAACAAATATCGCCCATAATCCCAATACAACAGATGGTATAGCTGCTAGTAATTCAACTAATGAACCTACTATTTCTCTGACAAATTTCGGAACAAAATCCTCTGTAATAAATATCGCAGTTCCAACGCCTAAAGGGATAGTAATCAATAATGAAAGAAGAGAAGTAACTAATGTCCCATATATTGCTGAAAAAGCTCCATATTCATCTTTTACTGGATTCCATTCAGAAGTTACTAGAAAATTTAAGCCATACCTTGAAAAGGATTCAAATGACTGAAAAAAGACTACTAAAATAATCCCAAATAGTACTATTGCGACAAGACTAGACAAGACTAGAGTTGTATTTTTAAAGATGATATCTATATTTTTTTCAATCCCAAATCTTTTACGATTCTTGAAAAGAATTAATTTCTCTTCCATTAAAAAAAGTATGTTTATATAAACCTACTATTAAAATTTGCAAAAAGCTTTAAGAATGGTTAAAGGTAAATGAAA
>QCTP01000044.1 GCA_003211115.1 Prochlorococcus sp. AG-673-M19 | reverse complement strand
AAAGTTTTCTTAGTGGTTCAACTAATTTAAATTGTAAATCTTTGGGCAAACCGCCTACGTTGTGATGACTTTTTATTTTTACTGCGATCCGCTCACCAGTTTTCGGATCTAAATTTGTTCCTGCGCTTTCAATAACATCTGGATAGAGAGTTCCTTGAGCCAAATATTGAAAAGGGCCTAGTCTGTTACTCTCTTCTTCAAAAACTCTAATAAATTCTCCGCCTATAATTTTACGTTTTTCTTCTGGATCAGTTATTCCGTTTAATTTTTGAATAAATCTTTCCCTAGCATTGATATATTCAACTTTTATATTAAATTTTTTATCGAAAAAGTCCATTAAAAATTCAGGTTCACCTTTTCTCATAAAACCTTGATCAATGAACATACATGTTAGTTGTTTACCAATTGCTTTATTGAGAAGAAAGGCGAGAGTTGATGAATCTACTCCACCAGATAGAGCAAGTAAAACTTTCTTATCACCTACTTGTTCCTGAATTCTTGGAATTGTTTCCTCTAAAAAAGTTTCAGTAGTCCAATCAGCTTTACATTTACAAATTGAATAAACAAAGTTTTTAATTATCGTCATTCCACATTCTGAATGAATAACTTCTGGATGAAATTGCACACCAAATAATTTCTTTTCTTTATTTGAAATTGCTGCATGAAGTGTATTGTCTGTATGGGCAATTTTAATAAATCCATCAGGTAAGTTATTAATAGAATCTCCATGACTCATCCACATAATCGATTGATCTTTGACACAAGATAGTAAATCACATTCCAAATCAATATTGATTGGTGCTCTACCATATTCAGCTTTGTTGATTGCTGAAGTAACGGAACCACCAAACTCTTTAACCATTAATTGCATTCCATAACATATTCCTAAAACAGGAATACCCAAATTAAAAATCTTTTCATCACATTTTGGAGCATTATCTTCATATACGGAATTTGGGCCACCACTTAAAATAATACCTTGAGGATCTATATCCTGAATCTCCTTAATAGAAATAAAGTTACTTACAACAAGAGAAAAAACGTTTGCTTCTCTTATTCTTCTTGCTATTAATTCAGAATATTGAGATCCAAAATCTAAAATTAATATTGAAGGATCCCTCTCTTTTTTTAGTAATTTTTTGCCCATGTATAAAAGTTAGCTCAATTTATTTGCAAAAACATGAACCCCTTAAAATTAGAAACCTTTGAAAGTAGAAATATAATCTTTTCCGTTATTACCAGACCAACGTATTTTTCTATTTCTATCAAAGATAACTGTTGCAACCTCCATATCTGTTTTTACATATCTATTAACATATTCCTTTGAACGCTTTTCAACAGTATCTGATAATTTATTCCATATTTTGTCAGTTAAAGAAAGGCTAAAACTTTCAAGTATTATCAGGCCATCTTCAACAGTATTTGCTAAAGACAATTTTTGAACTATCTCTATTGGGACTCTTTCTTTTACAGCTAAAAAAACAAGAATTTCAATTCTCGCATCAGCTAAATGATTATGAGTATGAAAAATGCCTCCAGCCAATTTAATTAATTTGCCATGATAACCAAAAAGAATTAATGTTTTAATTTTTTTTATTGCTGCTTCAACTAATAATGGTCCTATCCAATTCCCTACTTTAATAATGGGAAATTTCATATTGGAACTTTTTGCTAGGTCTAAGCCATTTTCGCCAATAACAAAAATAATTTTTTCGCAAGATTCATTAGCAATAATTTGTTTTAATTTAGCTTTTGCGTTTTTTAATTGATCAGGAGAAGCGCTTGCAAAGGTTTCAGCACTAGTTCCTATAATTGATAATCCTTGGACAATTCCAAATGATTGGTTACTAGTTCTTTCAGCCAAAAATTTTCCATTTGGAAATATAATCTCTAAATTAATCTTGTATCCTTCTGGAATAAAATCTAGTAAATTTTCGACTAAGACTTCTTTCGCAAAATTAGAAATACAAATCTCTGATGTTTTTTGATCAATACCAACTCCATAACCAGGAATAATATTTATTAAATCAAACGACTTATTGACTAGCGTATCAGTTTTTTCTAAAGAGACTATGGTCCATATTTCTAAGTTTTGTGTGATATCAAGATCCAATCCAGAATTTACAAAAGAAATTCCAAGGGCATTAGATTCTCCATTAATTAAACCAGATGAATGAACCTTAATTTTTACTAAATTTTTATCTTTAGGAATTTTAATTAATTCATAATCATCAAATGGTAATCCTGTTAATTTTTTAGCTGCTGACTTAGCAGCGCCAGTTACCCATAAAGGTAAAGAAAATCCTTTTTTCAAATCAAGTAATTGAAAAATATTTTATGACTACTAATCTTAGAATGACTTATTAATTAAAAAGTGGCCATACAACAAAAATTATCATTGATGATACCTGGTCCCACACCAGTTCCAGAAAAGGTTTTGGAAGCGATAGGAAGACATCCCATAGGACATAGAAGTAAAGATTTTCAAGATCTTGTAGAGAGCACTACAAAAAATTTGCAATGGCTGCATCAGACAGAAAATGATGTATTAACAATTACGGGAAGTGGAACTGCCGCTATGGAAGCAGGAATAATAAGTACTTTAAGCAAAGGAGACACTGTTATTTGCGGTGAGAATGGCAAATTTGGAGAAAGATGGGTAAAAGTTGCAAAAGAATTTGGACTCAAAGTAATTAAAATTAATGCTGAATGGGGAAGCCCTCTTAATCCAGAAGATTTCAAAACAGTTTTGGAAAATGATAATAAAAAAGAAATAAAAGCTGTTATCCTTACACATTCAGAAACGTCAACAGGAGTTATTAATGATTTAAAAACGATAAGTTCTCATATTCGTAATCATAAAAAAGCGTTATCAATTATTGACTGCGTTACAAGTATTGGAGCTTGTAATGTTCCGGTAGATGATTGGGGGTTGGATATTGTTGCCTCAGGATCTCAAAAAGGATATATGATACCTCCTGGATTGAGCTTTGTATCTATGAGTAAAAAAGCATGGAAAGCTTCAGAAGATTCTAATTTACCTAAATTCTATTTAAATTTAAAATCATATAAAAAAAGTCTTTTAAGCAATAGCAATCCTTATACTCCAGCAGTAAATTTAATTTTTGCGTTAGATGAATCATTAAAAATGATGAAAGATGAAGGATTAGAAAAAATTTTTAAAAGACACAAAA
>QCTP01000043.1 GCA_003211115.1 Prochlorococcus sp. AG-673-M19 | reverse complement strand
ATGAAGATTTGACATTGCTTCCACATAAGAAATGTCATTATAGAATGAAGGATTATAACTATCATTATTGATATCAATAAAGTTAATTTTATTAGAAGAGTCTTTCTTTTTTAAGAATCTAGTTTCCCTAAGACATAATGGACAACCACCATCGAATAAAAAAATAAATTTATTATGCATTTGATCCTTTATTTTAAATATAAAATTTAAATAACATTTTTGTGAGCAATATAAAATTAAAAGCTTTCTTAAAAAAAATTTTCTTTATAAAGCTTACCCTTAGATTTTTAAATAAGCTTTATAAAGCCTTAATAATCTCTCACACTAATTCAATAAAAATTCCCTTATCTTATAAATTAATAACCATTGATTAAGGGATACATCAATGGTTTAAAAAATTCTCGAAAGGTTTAGTCATCAAATAGATGAACACCTTCTCCAATATCAGGTGTAAATTTACAATATTTCTCGAAAACTATTCCTACTCCTCTCATAGTCTCCCCAAGCTCATCGTTAAATTGATCCCATTCTTTTGAATCACGTTCAGGTAGTGACCAACCTTGTTTCTCAACCATACTTGTTATAACTGTATAATCCCATTCAATGTAAGCCATTTAAGAACTCTTATCTACTAACTCATTATAAACTACCTCACCATACAGTATTTATTATGTTTAATTTGAGTTAATAGAAAATTAATTAATCTAAATTAAAAAAATTATCTTTTTAATTAACTTTTTTTGGAATGAATATAATTGAATAAATTATTTAATCATTTTTAAAATGTCAATTTTGCCAAGAAGATTTGAGCGCATAAAAAATGTATTAAATTGCCGGATGAAGAACTTAACAGTTCTAGTGGAAGCAGTAAATAAGCCTCACAACTTATCTGCAATATTGAGAACATGTGATGCAGCAGGAGTTTTTGAAGCAAATTTTATATGTGAAAGAGATGAAGTTAAAACTTTTAACAGCACTGCTCAAGGTAGTCAAAAATGGATCAAGTTAAATAATCATGATTCAATAATTTCTGCAGTATCTGAACTAAAGAAGAAAGGTTTTAAGTTATATGGAACAACACTTAGCAAAAGCTCATCTGATTACAAGAATTTTGACTATTCAGAAAATACTTGTTTTGTTTTAGGAGCAGAAAAGTGGGGATTAAGTGATGAACTCATTTCAAAGGTTGATGAATCAATATTTATCCCTATGACAGGTATGGTCCAATCTTTAAATGTTTCCGTAGCAGCCTCTATTTTACTTTTTGAAGCTATTCGCCAAAGACAAAGTAAGAGTCTACTTCCTCTTAATGGAGAAGGTTTGAGTCCTAACGAATACCATAAGACCTTATTTGAATGGAGTTATCCTGAGTTAGCTTTAATTTACAGAAAGTCTGGGACTAATTATCCAAACCTTAATAAGTATGGAGAAATAGATGACGTTGTTAATAACTAAATAATATAAAGTAAACTATTATTTCTCAAAAATATTTTCTATTTCTTCTCCAATAAAAGATAGACCTAAGACTAAGAAAAACATTGCTAATCCAGGGAATAAAGCAGTCCACCATATTCCAGTAGGAAGTGCTGCAAGAGCAAGATTAAGGTCACTACCCCATTCAGGGACATCTGCGGGTATTCCTAAACCTAAAAAGCCTAAACTTCCCAAAACTAAAACTGCATCAGCAGCATTTAAGGTGAGGAGAATGGGCAACGGAGTAATTACATTTGGAAGGATATATTTAAAAACTATAGTTTTAACATCAGCACCCGAAACTCTAGCGGCTTCAACATATATCTCTGATTTTATTAATAATGTTTGATTTCTAATTAACCTAAAATATTGAGGTGAATAAACTATGCATAATGCTATAGAAGCATTAATAATCCCTTTTCCCAATACAAAAGCTACAACTACTGAAAGTAAAATAACAGGTATTGAAAAAATAGTATCCATTACAAGTGATAAGCATTTATCAAATACCCCTCCGAAATATCCGCTCAATAAACCTAATGGCAAGCCTAAGATTAAAGCAAAGAGAGTGGCAAGCAAAACAACTTCTATTGCTATAGATGATCCTTGTAAAGTTCTTAAACAAACATCCCTTCCTAATCTATCGGTTCCACATAAATGTTGTAAGGAAGGTGGTTCAAAAATATCACTACTAAATGAAGATAAAGAATAACCAAAAAAGTTATTTACCTCTAATACTTTCATAATTAACACTATTAAAAGGTATGAAAATACAATTAAAAATCCAACTCTCCTAATGTTCTGAGCAACTTGATTTGAGGAGTTAACATTCACAACTTTATGATTATTCGAATCAACTAAACTATAACCCTTGTTTAAAAGATAAAATAGCTTTTGGTTTTTAATTTGAAATTTATTACTGATTTAATTTCAGCACTGCCATAAAAGCTTCCTGTGGCACATCAACTTTACCCATTGCCTTCATCCTCTTTTTCCCTTTAGCTTGCTTCTTTAAAAGTTTCTTTTTTCTAGAAATATCTCCCCCATAGCACTTAGAAAGAACATCTTTTCTTAATGCACTTATACTTTCGCTTGCAATTACACGGCTACCTATTGATGCCTGAATAGGTATTTTAAATTGTTGTTTTGGGATTAGCTCCTTTAATTTTTCTACTAAGCCTCTACCTATACCATAAGCCTTATCTTTATGAACAATTGAAGTTAAAGGATCAGCTCTTTCAGAATTTATAAGCACATCCAACCTAACAAGATCATTTTTTCTATAACCAATCAAATGATATTCCATTGATGCATATCCTTGAGTTCTACTTTTCATTTGATCAAAAAAGTCTGTAACAACTTCTGCTAAAGGTATTTCATAAATCAAAGTCACTCTATCTGTTGTTATATACTTCATATCAATAAAAATACCTCTTCTTTCTTGACATAAACCCATTAGTGTTCCGTTAAATTCATTAGGAGAATAAATTTCCATTTTCACATAGGGTTCTTCTATTGATTCTCTTGATTGTGGATCTGGAATTGTCGAGGGATTATCAATAAAGATCTGTTCATTATCATTTAAATTAATCTTATAGATAACTGAAGGTGCAGTTACAATCAAATCTAAATCATATTCTCTCTCCAATCTTTCCTGAACAATTTCCATGTGCAGTAATCCTAAGAATCCACACCTAAATCCAAATCCCATAGCACTACTAGTCTCGGGTTCATACTTAAGAGCCGCATCAGATAATTGAAGTTTTTCCAAAGACTCTCTTAGATCTGGATACTGATCTGCATCAGTTGGAAACAATCCACAAAACACCATTGGGTTAGCTGTTTTATATCCAGGGAGTGGATCTTTAGCAGGGGAATTTAATAGTGTAATGGTATCTCCTACTCTTGCATCAGCGACTGACTTTATAGAGGCCGCTAGATAACCAACTTCTCCTGCATGAAGTTCATCAACTTGCTTCTCATCAGGAG
>QCTP01000042.1 GCA_003211115.1 Prochlorococcus sp. AG-673-M19 | reverse complement strand
CAGAATTAACAATTATTAATGACATGGGCTTCCCAGATTATTTTTTAGTGGTTTGGGATTATATAAAATTTGCAAGAGACAATTCAATACCTGTTGGTCCAGGTAGAGGTTCCGCTGCAGGTTCACTTGTGGCTTATGCTCTTCAAATTACAAACATTGATCCTGTTAAACATGGATTGTTATTTGAAAGGTTTCTAAACCCAGCAAGAAAGTCTATGCCTGATATTGATACAGATTTTTGTATTGAAAGAAGAAATGAAGTTATCGATTATGTAACTAATAGATATGGCGAAGATAAAGTTGCTCAAATAATTACCTTTAACAAAATGACATCTAAAGCTGTTTTAAAGGATGTAGCCAGAGTTCTTGATATTCCTTATGGGGAATCGGATAAGTTGGCTAAGTTAATACCGGTAGTAAGAGGAAAACCATATAAGCTTAATGAAATGATTGATAAAAAATCTCCTAGTCCTGAATTTAGGGATAAATATTTAACAGATAGTAAGGTAAAAAGATGGGTAGATTTAGCATTAAGAATTGAAGGAACTAATAAAACCTATGGTGTTCATGCAGCAGGAGTTGTAATAGCTTCAGAGCCTTTAGATATTCTTGTACCTCTTCAGAGAAATAATGAAGGACAAATAATTACTCAATATTCTATGGATGACATTGAATCCTTAGGCTTATTAAAAATGGACTTCTTAGGCCTTAAAAATCTTACAATGATTGATAAAACTATTTCTTTAATAGAATCTTCCACCGGCAAAAAACTTAATATTGATGAATTACCTCAAAATGATAAAAAAACTTTTGATCTTATTGGGAGAGGAGATTTAGAAGGAATCTTCCAACTGGAATCTTCAGGGATGAAACAAGTTGTTAAAGACTTTAAGCCAAGTTCCCTAGAAGACATTTCATCTATTTTAGCTCTTTATAGACCTGGCCCTCTTGATGCTGGCCTCATACCAAAGTTTATAAATAGAAAGAATGGTAGTGAAAAAATTGATTTTCCTCATCCATTTATTGAATCTATTCTCACTGAAACCTATGGAATAATGGTTTATCAAGAGCAAATTATGAAAATTGCTCAAGATTTGGCCGGATATTCTCTTGGTGATGCTGATTTATTACGCAGAGCAATGGGTAAAAAGAAAGTATCTGAGATGGTTAAACATCGTAATATTTTTATTGAAGGTTGCTTAAAGAAAGGGGTAGATAAAAAAATCGCCAATGATCTTTTTGATCAAATGGTTTTATTTGCTGAATATTGTTTTAATAAAAGTCATTCGACCGCATATGGAGCAGTTACCTACCAAACCGCTTTTTTAAAAGCGCATTTTCCTGTTGCTTACATGGCTTCTCTTCTTAGTGTTAATGCTGCTTCTAGTGATAAAATGCAAAGATATATTTCTAATTGCTATTCAATGGGAATAGAAGTCATTTCTCCAAGTATAAATTTATCTGGTATTGACTTTACTGTTAAGAAAGATCAAATTTTATTTGGATTATCTGCGATTAAAAATCTAGGTGACTCAGCTATAAAAAATATAATAGAGAATCGCGAAAAACAGGGAAGTTTTATATCATTTTCTGATTTATGCGATCGTTTACCCTCTAATATTTTAAATAGAAGGAATCTAGAATCTTTAATTCATTGTGGAGCTCTTGACGAGTTTTCTGAAAATAAAAATAGAGCTCAACTTTTCTCTGACCTTGAATATGTAATGGAGTGGGCATCATCTCGTAACCGTGATCGCCTATCTGGACAAGGAAATCTATTTGACTCCATTAGTATTAACGAAAATAAAGAGTTTTCTCTTTCGCAACGTTCTAAGGTTGATGATTATTCACTTATTGAAAAGCTGAAATTAGAAAAGCAACTTTTAGGTTTCTATCTTTCAGATCATCCTTTAAAACATCTTGCAAAGCAAGCTAAACTTGTTTCTCCTATTAGTATCTCTAAATTAGAAGAATCTCATGACAGAGCTAAGGTTTCTTTAGTTGGAATGATTCCTGAATTAAAGCAGATTACGACTAGAAAAGGAGACAGAATGGCTATAGTCCAATTAGAAGATCTCTCCGGAAGTTGTGAGGCAATAGTATTCCCAAAAACATATAACAGATTATCTGAATTTCTACTTACTGACACCAGATTGTTAGTTTGGGGCACTATTGATAAAAAGAGTGATAAGACACAATTAATTATTGATGATTGTAGAGAAATTGATAACTTAAAATTGCTTGTTATTGAGTTGGATAGTTTCCAAGCCTCGGATATAAGAATTCAAAATACGATAAGAGATTGTTTAGTCAAATTTAAACCAGATAGAGATAAATGTGGAATTAAGATTCCTGTATTAGCAGCTATTAAGAATAATGATTCTATAACTTATGTTAAGTTTGGAGATCAGTTTTGTGTTGGAGATATTCTCGGGGTTTCTAAATTACTTATAGAAAAATCATTTCAGGTCAATCTGAAATCCTTAGTTAGCTGATTTACTTTTTCTGATTAAAATTTTGAGATGCAGGTCTGAAAGCGGCTTTTGCCCTTTCTATATTTAATTGTATGTTTTCTATACCAAAAAAACTTCCAGGTTCTCTATCCCAACTTGCTGACAAAATTCCAAAACTCAGACCTCCAAGTCCTAACAAGAAGAATAATGCTGAAATTGCAATTGTTGAAGATGGAGGTATTTCAGCAATATTTCTTGTGACAATTATATAGCTTACAACAAATACTGACATACCCATGATTGTTGGTATTCCTGCTGTAAAAAAAATTCTTCTTGCCATCCTGTCTGCGACATATTTTGGAATACCAGATGATTGTTTTGTTTTTGGAGTTATTATTGGAACTTTTTTTTCTATATTTCTGAAGGCATCACCTTCGGTTATTTTTTTCTTTTTTTTTAAATTTTTCTTTCTACCTTGATTTTTTTTCATTAATTGGATTCATCCTCTGATTCCGATCTTTTTAATTAGATCTTGATAGCTTTGGGGATTTTTACCTTTTATATATGAAAGTAACCTTTTTCTTTTTCCTATCATTTTTAATAATCCTTGTCTTGAGGAATAATCATGAATATTACCTTGAAGATGGTCACTTAATTTGGAAATTCTCTCAGAGAGCATAGCAACTTGAACCTCAACTGATCCAGTATCTGTAGCATGCAATTGATGCGATTCGATTAGTTTTTGTTTTTCTGCTGTTTCAAGTGTCATTAAATTTGTCTTCTTTTTAGTATTTTACTACTTTATTAGCCTTAATTGCTATTATTGTTTATTTAAATAGTCCATAGCTTCTTTTAATAAATATTCAAAAGAAATAGTTCCATTTGCAAAGTTAGAATTTTTATTATTTTTAATATCATTAATAAGCTTAGGAAATAAGTTTTTAATATCCCTCTTAGAGTAATTTAGAGATTGAAGTGTTAAATCAATATCTTCAAAAATAGATTTTAAATCTCTATTTTCTTCAAGAACATTACTTTTGTCTAAATTATCTTTTTCGATTTGCTTTGTTATTACTTTACTTTTTAATTCAAGGATTATTCTTTCTGTCATTTTTTGCCCAATTCCTTGAACGGAACTGATCGTCCTTTTGTCATTGTTGGTTATTGCATATATTATTTGATTTAATGAAAATTTAT
>QCTP01000041.1 GCA_003211115.1 Prochlorococcus sp. AG-673-M19 | reverse complement strand
GGGACTTTGATATTTAATTTATCAAGCGTTTCCAATAAAAGTTTTATACCTGCTCCTGGCTCAATGTTTGATTCATCTATGTGTAGATCAATTTCTAATTTATATTTATTTGCGAGCAAGAGAGTTTTAGAGAGAAAGTATTTAATTTTTGATTTATTATTAAAGGGAGGAACAAGAACTCCCCCTAGAATACCCTTTTTCTTAGAAAACATTTTTGCCAAGTCCTCTCCATGGGGAGTATCCCAAAACTCCAATGGAGCTAACGCTACATATTGCAATTTCAACTTAGAAGAATATTTTTTTTGGAGCTTAAAAAGCTTATCCCAAATTTTATTATCCTGACTTACGTATGTATCAACATGACTCCTAATAGCTCTATAACCATTTTTAAGAGCCAGATTTAGTGATTTTTCAGCTCTCTCTAAAACTTTACTGGTAGTCCTGGTTTTATGCTCTTTTAAATTTACTGATAATGCCTCTTGATAGTTTGATTTAAAATTAGGAAACTCTCCAAAAGTAAAGGACTTATCAAAATGTGAATGAGTTTCAACAAATCTTGGAAAAAGAATTTTTTTAGGTTTTTTATTTTCAATATTTATTGGCTTTAGTTCAGAAACAATTCCTTTATCCCAGGCAACAAAAACAGAAGCCAAATTCTCATCATCTACCTTAAGGTTATCAGCGTTTTCTATTTCACACAGGCTTCTGGGTATAAGAATTTCTAATTTTCCAGAATTGCTCAAAATTTCATCTCTTTTACTTTATTTTAAAACATCATTAATCATTAGTTAGAAATTAAGAAAATACTTCAAAATCTTCTAAATAATACAAATAAGCATGAAATTTTACACGTAAGTTGTTAAATTTATTGATGTGAGGCGGGCGTCGCCAAGTGGTTAAGGCAGCGGCTTGTGGCGCCGCTATTCGGGGGTTCGAATCCCCTCGCTCGCCCTCAGTAATATGGATCCAAAATTATTCAAATTATAATTTTGAATTAACAAATTCCTCAAGACCTTTTAGCAAAGTGCTAACAAAACCAACACAAAAAGAAAAAAAGTCTTACGAAGATTCCACAATTGGTAGTTATTGGATAACAACTTTTGGTTGCCAAATGAATAAGGCGGATTCGGAAAGGATGGCTGGTACTCTTGAAAAAATGGGATATTCAAAAGCAGTAGACGAATTAACAGCAGACTTAGTCTTATACAATACTTGTACAATAAGAGATAGTGCTCAACAAAAGGTTTACAGTTTTTTAGGAAGGCAAGTCAAAAGAAAGCATAATTCTCCAAAATTAAAATTAGTAGTCGCGGGATGTCTTGCTCAACAAGAGGGAGAAACTCTTTTGAGAAGAGTTCCTGAAATTGATTTAATAATGGGGCCTCAACATGTTAATAATCTTGAGAATCTTTTAGGAAGAGTTGACTCAGGAAATCAAGTTGTCGCTACTGAAGAAACCTTCATATCTGAAGATATAACTAATGCGAGAAGAGATAGTTCAATTTGTGGTTGGGTTAATATTATTTATGGATGCAATGAAAGATGCTCTTATTGTGTAGTCCCATCTGTTAGAGGGAAAGAACAATCAAGATATCCTGATGCCATCAAGAGTGAAATAAAAACTTTAGCTCAAGATAATTTTAAAGAGATAACTCTTCTTGGTCAGAATATTGATGCATACGGTAGAGATCTTCCTGGGACGAAAAAAGATGGGAGTAAAGAAAATACCCTTACTGATCTTCTTTATTTTATTCATGATGTTGAGGGAATTAGAAGGATAAGATTTGCTACTAGTCATCCAAGATATTTTTCAAAAAGACTTATCAAAGCATGTTATGAATTAGATAAAGTCTGTGAGCATTTTCATATCCCATTCCAAAGTGGGAATGATGAAATCCTGAGATTAATGGCAAGGGGTTATACGATTGATAGATATAAAAAAATAATTGAAAACATAAGATTATTAATGCCAGATGCATCAATTACAGCAGATGCAATAGTTGCTTTTCCTGGAGAAACGGATGAACAATATCTAGATACATTAAAACTAATAACTGAAATTGGGTTTGATCAAGTAATGACCGCAGCCTATTCTCCAAGACCTAATACACCAGCAGCAAAATGGCATAATCAACTACCTGAAGAGGTTAAAAAAGAAAGATTAAAAGAAATTAATGAACTTGTTGATACAACCTCTAGACAAAGAAATCAAAGATATTTAAATAATATTGAAAGTGTTCTAATTGAGGGTTTGAATCCAAAAAATACCTCACAAATGATGGGAAGGACAAGAACAAATAGACTTACTTTTGTAGAAATTCCAAAAAACATTGGCTTTAATTATTCATTTGGAGACGAATTGAATGTCAAAATAACAGAAGCAAGATCTTTTTCTTTAAGCGGTAAAATTTGTAATTAGTTTTCTAAATGGTAGGAAAAGAAAAAAAATGCATTGGAATAATTTTTGGGGGAATGTCAAATGAACATTATGTATCTATATCTTCCGCCAGGACAGTTTTTAAATCGCTAATTTCTAAAACAAACAAAAAACGATTCAGGGTAGAAGCTTTTTACATAAATAAATATGGAGTTTGGTTCGATAAAGATCAATCTCTTGGAATATTAAAAGAAAATAAGAGAGATGACATTACAGATAATTATCAAGTTTTGCCAAAGGGGGCAATTAACTTTCTAAACAATATTGAGTTTCAAAGTATTGATATATGGTTCCCCTTATTACATGGTTTAAATGGAGAAGATGGCGCGATTCATGGATTATTGAAATTCACACAAAAACCTTTAGTAGGTGGTGGAATATTAGGTTCTGCTCTTGGTATGGATAAAATATTAATGAAAAAAATATTTACACTATTAGAAATTCCCCAAGTTAATTACTTAGCTATCCAAAATCATGATTTAAATGACAATAATGTTAAAAATAATTTATCTATTGAAATTATAGAAAAATTAAATTTACCAGTATTTGTAAAACCTGCTAATTCTGGCTCTTCGCTTGGCATTTCTAAGGCTAAGAATAAATCAGAAATAATTAAAGCTCTACAAAAAGCTTGGGAAATAGACTCAAGAATTGTTATCGAAGAAGGTTTAGATGTTAGAGAACTTGAATGCGGAATAATTGGTAAATTTAAACTTTCTACATCTGAAATTGGAGAAGTATCCTATTCGACAGACTGGTACGATTATGATTCAAAATATTCGATGGATAATAAAATAATTATTCCAGCTGATATTGATTCTCGAATCTCTAAAAAAATTAAAGACATCGCCATACAAAGTTGTAGAGCATTAAATATTTACGGTTTTGCAAGGGTGGATTTCTTTTTAGAAAAGATTTCAAATAAAATCTTTTTGAATGAAATAAATACAATCCCGGGATTCACAAGTAAAAGTATGTTTCCCATGCTTTGGAAAGCGTCAGGTTTAAATATTGATCAACTTGTGGCTAAACTAATAGATATATCTTTCGATTTATAGATTAAAGTCAAATGTTGCATGGACTACTTTGGTTACCATTAATTTTAATTTTCATACTATTAACTGCTCTTGGTTGGTTAGAAAGAAGAAGGCAAAATCTTTTTAGAGATTGGGCTAATGGTTCTGAAATTTGTAAATTAGATAGTTCTGGTGCAGCTTTTTTAAAAGATGGCGAATTAAAGTGGAGTGCATTTGAAGCTGGAATATTTGAAGAAAAAGATAGCTTCATAATAAAAAAACTTGAATTAGTAGAGTTAATGGCTCTTACTTCAGGAGAAGCTCCCTTAACTAATGAATCTCAAGGTAAATGCAGACTTAGACTTGTTGGAGATGGTAAGGAGATGGATGTTCCATTTTCAGATGCTGAAAGAGCAAGAGAATGGATGGATCAATTAATGGAAAAGGCGCGATGTGATTTGTGAAGGATCAACATAAAGTAAAAAAAAAATTGCCTTTATTTTTAATAGCATTTTTATTCTTAACAACTTTTTTAACTTTTAAAACTTTTAAAAAAGTTAATTTCCAAGATATTTCAATTTATGGTAGTGAATTATTTTCTATAAACGATATAGTTGATAACTCATCCCTTGATT
>QCTP01000040.1 GCA_003211115.1 Prochlorococcus sp. AG-673-M19 | reverse complement strand
AATGCCAATAGAGTGGATACTCATTTTAGGATTTTGTATTTTTACATCAACATTTTATTTGGTGTCTCCAAATTTGCTTATTTTTTGGATTCCTTTTATGGGTTATTTAGCTTATCGTTCCTCGCAAAAGAAAATTATCTTTTTGATTTTTACATTAGCTCTTCATTCATTAGTAATTTATCTGACTCCTATTGTATGGGAATTTGGCTTAAAAGATTATCAAAAAGATAGATTAATTTTGTTCTTAGATCCAAATAGAGATCCTTTAGGTGGAGGATATCATTTATTACAAAGTAAAATAGCAATTGGTTCTGGAGGTCTCTTTGGCACAGGTTTATTAAATGGTAAACTCACAATTTTAAAATTTATACCTGAACAGCATACAGATTTTATTTTTAGTGCTTTAGGGGAGGAATTAGGTTTTTTAGGATGCATTTTGGTTCTTTGTATGTTTTTTGTTTTGATTATTCAACTGGTAAAGATATCAAAAAATGCCAGAACTAAATTTGAGTCTTTAATAGTTATTGGAATAGCTTCAACATTCTTATTTCAGATTATTATTAACTTATTCATGACTATTGGTTTAGGACCAGTAACAGGAATCCCTCTACCATTTATGAGTTATGGTAGGACATCTTTATTGATTAATTTTATATGCATTGGTCTGGCATTATCTACATTAAATCGCTCTAGATCATTAAGAAATCAATGAAATCTCTAATCACTATAAAAAAAATTCAAGATTTACTTCTGCAAGGATTAAATACTCCTTATGTTGATGATGAAACTTCTAGAAGAATGTGGTGGGCCTCTTTAGAAGTTGTTCAAAAAGAGTTCCTTTCTTATTCCTCTCAAGAAGGAGGATTTTGGGTGGCTTCTCCTTTGCCTGCTCTCACAGATAAAAAATATTTAAATAAAATGAAAGGATGGCTATGGTCTCCAGAGGGTTTCCCATATTTTCAAAAGGATAATGCTAGATTCTTACCAGTAGATGAATCCATAAAAAATAATGAAAATAGAAATTATATTAGGAATTACAAAGTTTTAAATTTAAATGCTAAAGATGGTTATGAACCTTTTTTAATAATTATTACTACAAACTTTCAATGTCTATTAACAATTGCAGGAGAAAAAGATAAGAGAACTTTACTGATGAGATGTGATGAAAAGAGCTTAAAAATAGCAATCGAATTAATTGATGCAAAATTGAATCAAGAAAATTATAAGGAGGCACTTAATTTTCGTAATGCAATTCAAAATTTAGGAGATCTTAATATCAATGATGATTTTGGAAATAATTTTTGGCCTAGATTAGCTGCTAAGTTGGCAAACTTAATTCCTAAATTAAGTGTTCAGAACTCAATTAAAAATGATGATAAAAATGATCAATTAACAGAAGCAAAGTTATTACAAGCAATTTCTCATGAAGTTAGAACTCCTTTAGCCACTATAAGGACTTTAATAAGTTCTACTCTCAGAAAATATAATATGGATGAATCAATGAGAAACCGTTTAATTCAAATTGATAATGAATGTAATGAGCAAATTGATAGATTTGGTCTAATTTTCAATGCTGCAGAACTTGTAAGTAATGATAAATCCGCCTCAAATCAACTAGCGAGAATAAATTTAGGGGAAATTTTATATAAATTATTTCCTGTTTGGAGTAAACAATTAAAGCGACGTGGCATTACATTAAAAATTGATATACCTAAACAACTGCCAGAGATTTTGAGCGATTCTGAAAAACTAGAGTTAATGTTAAGAGGATTGATAGACAAAAATACTAGAGGATTAAGAGAAGGAAGCACTCTAATATTAGAGTTGCAACCTGCAGGACAAAAATTAAAACTACAATTAAAAGTACAAAAATTGTATAGAGCTAAAAAAGAAATATCTAATAAAGACAATGGTTCTGATATTGGGCCAGTACTTAATTGGAATCCTCAAACAGGAAGTTTGCAACTAAGTCAGATTGCAACTCAGAAATTGCTAGCAAGTTTAGGAGGCCATGTTACTCAGAGAAAGGATACTGGGCTGACAGTTTTTTTCCCTATTTCAGATTCAAATTATATTTAAGTGATAATCTCATTTGAAAATTTATTAAATAATGTAGAAACTTTTTTAATAATTAAGAAATTTGTAAAACATGAATGCTAGTTTCTTATTATAAATAACTTAAAAATTAGGATGACTGAAACTTTAGTTGGTCAATTTCCAAAGCATATAGGCAGTACTGGTGGGTTATTAAACTCTGCCGAAACTGAAGAAAAATATGCTATTTCATGGAATAGCTCCAAGGAACAAGCATTTGAATTGCCAACTGGTGGAGCTGCCGTTATGAACGAGGGAGATAATTTAATGTACTTTGCTAGAAAGGAACAATGTCTTGCTCTTGGTACGCAGTTGAGGGGTTTTAAACCCAGGATAGAAAATTTTAAAATTTATAGAGTTTTCCCAGGCGGAGATATTGAATTCTTACATCCTAAAGATGGAGTATTCCCTGAAAAAGTTAACGAGGGTAGAGAAAAAGTTGGTCATAATCCAAGAAGAATAGGAGAAAATCCTAATCCTGCCGGTTTAAAATTTACAACTAAAGAAACTTTTGAATAGATTTTCGAAAGTTGATATAAAAGACAAATATAATTATAATTTGGACTGAAATAACTAGTATGATCAGTTCTCAAAAAGATAGTTTTATAAAGGCTTACAAAGAAGGTAAAAATTTTATACCTATCCTAAAAACTTGGCCTGCAGATTTAGAAACCCCTTTATCAACTTGGCTAAAATTATCAAAAAAAGATAAACATGGCGTCTTTCTAGAATCTGTCGAAGGTGGGGAAAACTTAGGGAGATGGAGTATTGTTGCTACTAATCCTTTATGGGAAGCTGCTTGTCATGGAGAGGAAACTATTAAGACTTGGAGTAATGGAAAAAGTGAAATATATAAAGGGGATCCTTTTAATTTATTAAAAACTTGGACAGAAGAGTATAAGTCTTACAGTCTCGATAATTTACCTTATGTTGGACAATTATATGGTTCATGGGGTTATGAATTAATTAATCGTATTGAGCCTAATGTTCCTATTAATCGTTTAAAAGACAACGAGATACCTTATGGATCTTGGATGTTTTTTGATCAATTAGTGATATTTGATCAAATGAAAAGATGCATCACTGTAGTCGTATATGCTGACACCTCCAGTTCAACAGAATCTATTATTGATGAAATTTATCAAGATTCTATTTCAAAAATTAATAAAATTAGAGAATTAATGAGAGCTCCAATTAAGGGAAAACATACTCTTAACTGGAATGATAATAAAGATTTGAACATTGAAATTACAAGTAATTGGAATAAAAAAGAATTTGAAGATGCTGTTGTTTCAGCAAAAGAATATATAAAAAAAGGCGATATCTTTCAAATTGTTATTAGCCAAAAATTTCAATCGAAAGTTAAAAGTGATCCCTTTAATTTGTATAGGAGTTTAAGGATGGTTAATCCTTCACCATATATGGCATTCTTTGATTTTGGATCTTGGTATCTTATTGGTTCTAGTCCTGAAGTTATGGTCAAAGCAGAGAAGAATAAAAATAATCAAATTGTTGCAAGTTTGAGACCGATAGCAGGAACTAGGCCAAGAGGTAAAGATGCGGATGAAGATTTTAACTTTGAGAAGGATTTATTAAAGGATCCTAAAGAGATATCAGAACATGTAATGCTTATCGATCTTGGGAGAAATGATCTTGGGAGAGTATGCGAAACAGGTACAGTAGAGGTTAAGGATTTGATGATAATTGAAAAATATTCCCACGTAATGCATATAGTTAGTGAAGTTGAAGGGATTTTAAAAAGAAATACTGGGGTATGGGATTTGTTAAAAGCATGCTTCCCTGCTGGTACTGTAACTGGAGCGCCAAAAATAAGAGCTATGCAGCTAATTAAGAATTTTGAAAAAGATGCAAGAGGACCTTATGCCGGGGTTTACGGTTCTATAGATATAAATGGTGCACTAAATACTGCTATAACTATACGAACAATGATTGTCCAACCCTATAATGAAGAAGAATATATCGTTTCTGTTCAGGCTGGCGCAGGGATAGTCGCAGATTCATCTCCCACGAGTGAATATCAAGAGACTATTAATAAAGCTAAGGGAATATTGATGGCATTGGCCTGT
>QCTP01000039.1 GCA_003211115.1 Prochlorococcus sp. AG-673-M19 | reverse complement strand
CTATTGTGGGCCAATAACCAATATTCAGGAATAGGAGCATAAAACTTAAAATTAATAGGATTATCGGCAATTGAAATGATGGAGAGATTATTACTGGTTCTTCAATCTTTGATTTAGTATTAAACATCGATTTATCCAAATAATAGTTGTGTTAGTACTACATCCATTAAAGATACAGTAACAAGGGTCATTACTACGGCACCTGTTGTACTTGTTCCTACTTCTTTAGGCCCTCCTTTTGTAGTAAGGCCATATCCACAAGCAATAATTGATATTATTAATCCGAATACCACGGATTTAATAATCATAGATGATAAGTCAGAACTGGTTAAGCTTACATTACCAGAACGCACAGAGGTCCAAAAAACCATGGGAGGAACTTTATAAAAAATTGTGCTCCAGATTTGACCACTCCATAAAGCAACTGATAAAAATAAAAGACATTGTAAAGGTGACATAATTATCATGGATAGTAATCTTGGAACTACTAAATACTGAATAGGTTCAGTTCTTAGCATTGTTATTGCTTCTATTTGCTCTGTAACTTTCATAGTTCCCAATTGAGCCGCATATGCAGTAGCAACTTTGCCAGTCATTAAAGTAGCAGTAAGAAGAGGGGCCATCTCTCTTGCCATCCCAACAGCTAGTAAACCCCCTATCTCACTTGAAACACCCATGCTTGTTAGTTGTGAAGCCACTTGAATATTAAAAACTGTGCCTGCAGCAACTCCTGTTATTAAAACAATTAATAGACTGCCAGGCCCTGATTCCATAAGCTGTTCAAAAAGATCATTTTTTGAAATTTTACCTTTGAATATATAATTAATTGCTTGCCCCCCAATTATGAGGCTGCTAATAAGTCTTTTAAAAAACTTTGGATAATACATGTTTTAGATTAGTTGGTTAATAATTTTTGATCCCACTTCCTCATTATTAGTAGTCCAATAATTACTAATAACGAAGGTATAAATCCAATACATAATCTAATAGTTAATTGCGCTAAGGATGATTGTTCAATAATATTTAAACTGGAATTGTCGACAAAGCATGATTGATATCCGGATAGATATAGTAACAATCCTAAAACTTGAACACTTAGTCCAATCCCAATTTTCTGAATAAGAACCATCCAAGCAGTATATAGCCCTGCTGGTTTCTCTGGGTCTTCATCTATTGCATCAGGAAGTAGTGACCATGGGATCAAGTAAGCGGTTGAAGCTCCTATTCCAATTAGACAGATTATTATAATTAAAAAAATGAATAAAAATACGTTATTAGTACTTTGGAATAAGCCTCCCTCTAGAGATGTAACTTTTGCTAAAGAAGGTAAAAATAGGGCTGCCGTACATGAAATAATCCAAATAATTGCACCAAAGTTTAAAGCTGAAATCCTATTCAATTTATTTGAAACTCTTGCCCATATTTGTAATCCTATTAGCGCACTTATTTGGAAGGGTATAGGTACCCAGTTAGCAATTTCTGAAGGCACATTAAGAACATCCTCTACATAAATTAACGCAACTGTTTGCATTAACTGCAATGCACACCAAAGTAAAATATATAGTGAAATTACTTTAAGAAATTTTTTGTTACTAAATATTCTTTTAAATTGAAGTTTAATTGGTTCAGCTTTCCCAGATGGACGCCTGGCTTTTTTGGCATATGGAGCTAATCCCCAACAAGAAATTAAAGTTGTGATTACTGCTATAAAGCCACTAATTTTACCCATTAAAAAATATTCATTATTTGCTAATCCTTCTGAATTTAGAACCACTCCAGCTATTATCAATCCTGTTAAACCCGCTATTATTGACCCTGTAAATCTCGCTGCATTTAATCTTGTTCTTATTGAAGTTTGTTCTGAGATTTCCGTAGATAGAGCTGCAAAAGGGAGATTGATACTGGTATAAGCAGTCATTACTAATATTGAGATTATTGCATAATAAATTGTTTTGTTTATTACTGTGCCTGAAGGAATCCACCAAATTGCGGCCAAAGAAAGTCCAAGAGGTAATGCTGCAACAAGCATCCAAGGAATCCTAGGGCCCCATTTAGAGTTTGTCCTATCACTTAACCATCCTATTAAGGGGTCATTTATTGCATCCCATATTTTTATCAACATAAGTAATGAACCTGCAATTAAAACTGGTAAACCTGCCGAACAAATAAAGAATCTAAATAGGAAGAAGCCAAATTGCGTCGCGGCTAAACCAGTACCTGCATCTCCAAGTCCATAAGAGAGCATTAATCTCGATCGGTTTATATTTTTTGAGTGTGAATTTTCCAATCTTTTTATGTTGTTGATTGATTGATAATGTATTATTGCAAATGTAATTAAATTACTTTGCGGGCGTGGTTTAGTGGTAAAACCTCAGCCTTCCAAGCTGAAGATGCGGGTTCGATTCCCGCCGCCCGCTTTTAAAATATTTTACTTTTTGTTCCAAACATTTCTTCTGAAATAATTAAAACAGAGCTTCTATTCTCTACCTTAATAAAAGTATCGTTAATAGGAATAGGAACGAAAGTTACAGACTCGTTAGTATCAATAACTTTGAGCCATTTGCTTTTAGATTTTGGTAAGCAAAAATCAATGCTTTTTGAATATGCATTTAAGCCAACCCAAATTAAAGGATTATTTTTACCTTTATTGAGGCTAAATGCAATTGTATGAGACCAGCTACTCCAATCTGGTCTTTCTAACTTTGCACCGTGCCAATAATAATTTACTTGATTGTCTATATCTTTATTGCTTAGTAAAGAAATAGGATTAAAAAAATTAATAAATTTTTTTCTTATTTTTATTAGATATTTTAGATAATTTAATAATTCTAAATCTTGTTGATTTTCATCCCAATTCATCCAACCCAAAGTATTATTTTGGCACCAAGAATTGTTATTACCGCCTTGTGATCTTCCTATTTCATCACCCATTAGCAACATAGGTACTCCTTTTGAGATAAATAAACTTAAAAGGAAATTCTTTTGTTGACGTCTTCTTAATTCTTTAATTAATAAGTTAGATGTAGGTCCTTCCACTCCATGATTCCATGAATTGTTGTGGTTATCTCCATCTCTATTTTGTTCTCTATTTGCAAAATTATGTTTTCTGTTAAAGGTAACTAAATCTTTTAGTGTAAAGCCATCGTGTGAAGTTATGAAGTTTATAGACTTTGGTAAAAATTCATTCTCTTTGTAATGTGATGGACTACCTTTAATTTTGTCACTCATATTCCAAGCTGTATCTTTATCCCCTTTCCAAAATCTTCTTAGGTCATCTCTAAAATGTCCATTCCATGTAAATATTTTCTTTGAAGGGAAATCGTTTAATTTATATAATCCTCCACAATCCCATGGCTCACTAATTAATTTGATGTCAGCAAGTTCAGGCTCACATTCAATATCTTCAAAAAGTGGTGGATTATCAAGAGGAGTGAGATCTTCTCCTCTTGATAAGGCAATTCCTAAATCAAATCTAAATCCATCAACTCCTAATTCATTAGCCCAGCATTTTAATGACTCTATTATTAATTTTCTAACTAATCCTCTATTTGCTGCAATTGTATTACCGCATCCAGAGACATCCTGATAATTTTTATTTTTGTCGATGAAATAGTAAAGACTTTCATCTATACCTTTCCAAGATATTGCTGGCCCTTGAGAATCACCTTCAGAGGTATGGTTATAAACCACATCTAAAATTACTTCTATATCTGCTTTATGGCATTCTTCAACAAACTTTCTAAATTCTTCTCTATTTTGTTCGGAAGATTTATTCGAAAGATATTCAAAATGTGGAGTAAACCAGTTAATAGGGCTATATCCCCAGAAATTTTCTAATCCATTAGGAGCATCATTTGGGTCAAAACAAAATACTGGAAGTAGTTCAATACAATTTATACCAAGATTTTTTAGATATGGAATTTTTTTTAAAAAATTTTTAAAGCAACTTTCTTCATTAGATGATTGAGTAAATGCTTTGATATGGAGTTCATATATAATTGTTTCTTCCCAGGGATGTTTGGGCCTAGGAAAATCTTTGAAATTAAACAATTTTCTATCACAAACAACACTTTTAAGACAAGAATCTATGTTATCAGAATTATTTAGTGCATTTTTTCTTTTATATACACTCCATCCAGTAATGCCTCTAGAACAAGGATCGATTAAAACTGTTTTTGAATGATTTTTATTTACCTCATTATTTTTTTGTTTTATTCTGTAAGCATAGATTGCCCCTTCTTTAAGATTATTTATTTCCGCATGCCAGTAATGCCCTGTCTTATGATTATTATTTAATTTAAAGATCGTTTTAGGCGAAACTGCATCTTCACTATCAAACAATAAAATTTCTATATATTCTGCGTTTGAAGCTATTAGGGAGAAATTTACACCTTCTGAAGTTATTGAACTACCCAAAGGTAATGGGTTCCCCACTTTTATAGGATTCACTTTTTCTTTATTTCTTTGATTTTTAATGAATGAAATAATTTAATGAAATTATTTGAACATTTGTATCATAAGTACAAAATTAGAAAAAAAACAAATTTGATGTTTCACTCATCAATATTTTTAAAATTTTTTAAATTACAAATAACAAAAGATCATTAAAGCAAAGATATTTTTATTAATTTTT
>QCTP01000038.1 GCA_003211115.1 Prochlorococcus sp. AG-673-M19 | reverse complement strand
CTTTTGTAATTTTAATTTCTTCAAAAAACAATCTTCCTGATTCCTTATCTATAGAAACTCCTTGCCGATGCATTTTACCTTTTAAATTTATTATCCTTTCAACTGGCAAAGCATCAAGTACTTCATTAGCTAATACAATCCCATTCAAACTTCTATCTTCAAACTCATCTAAACTTTTCCATAAAATATCAAAACCCAATTTTAAATATTTTTCTAATTTCTTTTGCTGTTTTTCTATCATCCCTCTATTGGGCTCAATAATGAAGAAACTAACATTTTTTAATATTTTTTTATTTTTAATAAAGAAATACTCAAGGACACCACTCATAAGACTGCCATCTCCAGCTCCAAACTCAATAACTGAAAACTTATCATCACAAATTGATTTACTTTTTAGCTGAATCAACCATTCTTCAATTTGATTCGATAACAAAAAGGCGAAGTCATTTGACATTGACGGTGAAGTAACAAAATCACCCTTAGAGCCTAAAATAGCTCTACCACTTCCGTAGTATCCATTATTCGGGTCATTCAAAACGAAGTTCATATATTCATAAAAACTTATAGTTCCTCCCTTTTTTATTATTTTTTTTATTAACCATTCTTGATTATTCGCGGGTAGACTATTCATCGGCGAAAATATATAAAGACAAAAAACTTTTATGCATTCAAAGATTAACTATTTCTTGGGAATATTTCTATCTCTAGTAATTTTAATTTTTAATCAACCTTCTTTTGCTATTAATAATCCAAATCTTTTACCTGAAGAAAAAACACCTGTTATTGATTTAGCTAAAACGTTAAGTCCTAATCAAAAACAATCTTTAGAGGAAAATCTTAATAACTTAGAAAAGGAAAGTGGTTGGAAGATTAAATATTTATCTCAATTCGAAAGTGTGCCTGGAATTGCAATAAAAGATTATTGGGATTTGGATGAAACAAGCTTATTAGTAATTGCTGATCCTAGGGGAGGAAATTTATTAAATTTTAATGTTGGTGAAGCATATTTCGCTTTCATGCCAAGATTATTTTGGGTTGAACTTCAAACGAGATTCGGTAATCAATATTATGTAAAAGATCATGGAGAAGATGGCGCAGTATTAGATGCAATTAATTCAGTAAAAATATGTCTTGAAAGAGGAGGTTGCCAAGTTGTCCCAGGACTACCAAAAGAACAATATATCTGGACTTTATGTACCTCTATCTTGGGAGGATTAGTTGCAGGATTTGCTGCCGCTCCAAGAAAAGAGGGTGAAATCATATCAATTGGATTTTTGGCTCTTCTTTCTCCTTTATGGGGAATGCTATTTGGTATTTTCGGTATAGCACCAATAATTTCTAGAACAAGTGAAATAATACCGCTATTCAAAAATGGACTTGCTTTTGCTGCTGCTGCAATTGCAGGATACCTATTATCTCAAACAGTATTCTCTAAATATGAGAAACCGAAAAAAAGTTAAAAATTGCATTTTCAAAAAAGAATTTCTTCTTCAAATATCTCGCCCAACTCTGAATACCATCGGTGAGAAATGTGTTTAAGTTTATTCTCTGCAAACTCAACCCATGAAAAATTTACAAATAATTCGCCCTTTGTATTAGTTTTATATCTCGGAACTATTGCCGAATTCAAATAAAATGTACCTTTTTTATCAATTTTGGACATTTTCCTAAATCCTTGATTTCTTTTAAGACGATTATGCATATGCCCAAAAATAACAAGGTCTATTTTTCTTGTTTTTTGTATTTCTGAAATAGAAATAGCTAAATCCCTATCCCCCCAATCACAAGAGGGCTCTTTCCAATCCTTACCACAAATACTATTTGGATCTGATCCCAAGCCAGAAGGTCCTGAATGAGACATAAAAATAAGAGGTAAGTCTTGAATATTTTTTTCTGAGCTTTTAAGGATTTTATTAACTGACTCTTCTTCGCTTATTGGTCCATAAACAGCTTTTACCTCATTTGAAAGATAATAACCACCTCCTGAACTACATGGTCTTGCACTTAAAATATTTAGCTGATTATTAAAAATCTTTAAATCCCAAGCACAATATTTTTCTCCCAGAACACGAATTTGTTTTAAAAGAGTCTCTCCTGATGAATCTTTACCTCGATCGTGGTTTCCCAACATTACAAAAGTAGGAATATTTAATAGGTTAATCTTCTTTATTATTTTGACACTACCATCTGAAATATCCCCAACAAATAGAACAATGTCTGGTTTTATAATCGACAAAATTCTTATATCTGCCTCAGACCATTGACCGTGACAGTCACCAACAATAGCAATTTTTAAATTTGTCAGAATTTTTTCTATTTAAAGGCATATAATCTATTAAGAGACATTGTAAATCCTGAACAGTATAACTACTACTGCAAAACAGAAATCTATTCAAAATGAAAAAGATTTGATTTCTGAAATTAAGGAGCGTTGCCTAAAAGCCAACGCGATAATTCTTGCTCATTATTATCAAGCACCAGAAATTCAAGATATTGCTGATTTTATTGGGGATTCTTTAGATCTATCTAGGAAAGCGGCAAATAATGATGCAGATGTAATAATTTTTTGTGGTGTCCATTTTATGGCTGAAACAGCGAAAATACTTAGCCCAAATAAAACAGTCTTATTACCTGATATTGATGCAGGTTGTTCTTTGGCTGATGATTGTCCTGCAGACGAGTTCCAAAAATTTAAAGATAAAAATCCAGATCATTTTGTTATAAGTTATATAAATTGTACCGCAGAAGTAAAAGCTCAAAGTGATTTAATATGCACTAGTAGCAATGCCGTTTCATTAGTAGAAAAGATTCCTAAAGATAAAAAGATAATATTCGCTCCAGATCAAAATCTTGGTAGATGGGTCCAAAAAAATTCAGGTAGAGAACTTAAACTTTGGCCAGGTAGCTGTATTGTCCATGAAACATTTAGTGAAGAAGCTTTATTAAAATTAAAATATCAACATCCCAAGGCAAAAGTAATAGCCCATCCTGAATGCAGTCAAAATTTGTTAGTACTCTCAGATTTTATTGGTTCAACCAGTAAGTTACTAGATTTCGTTAGTAATGATTATTCTGATACCTATATGGTTTTAACTGAACCTGGGATAATACATCAAATGAAAAAGAAAGAACCTGATAAAACATTTATTGAAGTACCAGATATAGATGGGTGTAAATGTAATGAATGTCCATATATGAAATTGAATACACTAGAAAAAATTTTAGATTGTTTAAAAAATAATTCCCCATCAATTGAATTAGATCATGAAATAATCAAAAAAGCTTACAAGCCAATAAAAAGAATGCTAGAGATGAGTAACTAGTTTAAAGAATAAGAGAAATTTTTATCTTTCTTTTCAAAAACAGCTAATAAATTTGTAGAGTCAGGGTTAAACAGGCTTACTAACTTAGTTCTTTTTATAATTTTAATGAGTTCTTTCTCCCCAACTCTATACTGTCTATCTCTTCTTGTACCAATTTCTCTCTGAAGAATTGGATTAGTATTCATTTTGACTTCTATATCTGGTGTAATTCCAAACTTATTTATATCTGTTCCATTGGGAGTTAAGTACTTTGCGACAGTAACCGTCAAACCGGAACCATCCACCAAAGTTCTCATAGATTGAACAAGACCTTTGCCAAAAGTTTTTTTCCCTACTAGTTTACCTCTATTATTATCTCTTATTGCTCCAGAAACTATTTCACTCGCACTGGCTGAACCTTCGTTAACTAGAACAATTAAGGGTTTTTTTGTTAAAGCCCTACCATTTCCTCTTTTTATTTCTTTCAATCCATCTTTAGATAAGGTACTTACGATTATGCCCTTATCAATAAATTGACGAGAGATATCAATGCTTGACTCTAATAATCCTCCAGGATTACTTCTTAAATCAAGAATATATCCAGAAACTTTTTTTAATTCTAGATCTTTTACAGTGTCTTTCATCTCTCTTGAAGCATTGGCATTAAATTGCTTTATTCGCACGTAGCCTATTAAAAGCCCATCTTTAGTCTCATTTATTTTGCTTGTTACTGACTTTATTTCTATCCTTTCTCTAGCTAAAGACTGAAAAAAAGAATTCCCTTTTCTAAGAATCTCAAGTTTAACTTTTGTACCTTTTGGACCCCTTATTAATTTAACAGCATCTTCAATATTCATTCCTTTAGTAGAGACATTGTCAATTGATAATATTTTGTCCCTAGCTTTAATTCCAGCCTCATATGCAGGTGTTCCTTCTATAGGAGAGATAATTATTAAATCATCTGACTCTTTATCTTTAACAATTTGTATCCCCACTCCAGTTAATTCTCCTGAAGTATCTATTCTCATTTGATTAAATTCTTTAGGATCTAAAAATCTTGTATATGGGTCATCTAACTTAGAAAGCATATTCCTAATAGCATCGTAAGCCTCATTACTATTGAAATATTTTTTTGCTAAAAAATCTTTTCTTATATTAATCCAATTAGAACTTTCAAATTTTCCATCCGAATCAAGAAAGTCTCTATATACGATTTGCCAAACATGATCAATAACTTCCTTGTAGTTATTTTCTAAAATTGACGCCTTTGTATAATCACTTATTATTATTCCAGAAAAAGCAGTTGCTAATAAGAAGACAGATTGCTTTTTAAATAAATTTTTTATCTTCAAAGTTCAGTACTCATTATTGGATTTTTATTAATTAAATTATAAATTAAAAATTTATTTATGGATCAATCCATTTCCCATCATCTTTGATGAGCCGAATTAGAGCATCAACTCCTTCATCCTCAGGTACTCTTTTTATCTCTTCTTTTCTTCTATAAAGAGCTATAGTCCCTTTCCCTTTGCCTACATAGCCGTAATCAGCATCTGCCATTTCCCCTGGACCGTTTACTAT
>QCTP01000037.1 GCA_003211115.1 Prochlorococcus sp. AG-673-M19 | reverse complement strand
AGGGTTTAGCTCAAAGAATAGTTAATGGAGATGTCCCATCTTCATTAAATAATAGGCAATTAATTTCTCTTGATATGGGTTCACTAATTGCTGGAGCAAAATACCGAGGTGAATTTGAAGAAAGGATTAAAAATGTTTTAAAAAAAGTTAAAAGTTCTGAAGGTAAAATTATTTTATTTATAGATGAGATACATACAGTTGTAGGGGCGGGAGCAAGCGGGGGATCATTAGATGCTAGTAATCTTTTAAAACCTATGCTCGCAAGAGGAGAATTAAGATGCATTGGGGCTACAACAATTAATGAGCACAAACAAAATATTGAAAAAGATCCTGCTCTTGAAAGAAGATTTCAGAAAATAAAAATAAATGCCCCTTCAGTAGATGATACGGTTTCAATACTTAGAGGACTAAGAGAAAAATATGAAGTTCACCACAGTGTAAGAATTTCTGATAATGCTCTAGTTGCAGCTGCTAGCCTAAGTGAAAGATATATTAATGATAGATTTCTTCCTGACAAGGCAATCGACCTAATTGATGAAGCGGCCTCAAGATTAAATATGGTGATAACTTCAAAACCAGAGGAAATTGATGAGATTGATAGAAAAGTTTTGCAACTAGAAATGGAAAATTTATCATTAAAAAGGGAATCAGATAATTTTTCACTAGAAAGACTTAAAAGAATTAATAATGAGCTAAAAGAACTCAAGATTAAACAATCTGAAATTAATACTCAATGGAGAAAAGAGAAAGATGGAATTGATGAGATTAGTAATTTAAAAGAAGAAATTGAATCTACTCAATTAAAAATAGAACAAGCCAAAAGGAATTTTGATCTCAATAAAGCAGCAGAATTAGAATTTGGAACCCTAATTACTTTGCAAAAAAATTTAAAGACAAAAAGTGATGGTTTAGCAGATTCTTTCAAAAATGGGAAAAAGAGTCTTTTAAGGCAAGAGGTAACTTTTGATGATATTGCCGAAGTTGTCTCTAAGTGGACCTCTATCCCAGTAAATAATTTAAACCAATCGGAAAAAGAAAAGCTTTTAAAACTTGAGTTTAATCTAAAAGAAAAAATTATTGGTCAGGATAATGCTATTTGCGTTGTTGCAGATTCTATTAAAAGATCAAGGACAGGTCTAAATGATCCAAATAGACCAATAGCTAGTTTTTTATTCTTAGGACCAACCGGAGTAGGGAAAACAGAACTAAGCAAAGTAACGGCTAAAACAATATTTGGCTTAAACACATCGATTATAAGACTTGACATGTCTGAATATATGGAAAAGCATTCTCTTAGCAAAATTATTGGTTCCCCTCCAGGGTATATAGGTTTTGAATCTGGAGGTCAATTAACAGAAGCAGTTAGGAAAAATCCTTATTCATTAATACTACTAGATGAAATAGAAAAAGCTCACAAAGACATTTTAGATATTCTATTACAAGTACTTGATGATGGGATTATTACTGATGGGCAAGGTAGAACCATTAGTTTTAAAAATTCAATAATTGTTCTTACAAGTAATTTAGGTAGCCAATCCATAAATGATTTATCTATAAGAAATGAGGATGCAAATGAAATTAAAAATATTGTTGATTTTGAATTGAAGAAATTCTTTAAGCCCGAATTCCTCAATCGACTAGATGAAATAGTGATTTTTAAAAATTTAGAGTTAGATGAATTAAAAAAAATAGCAAACATTCAATTGAAGAACCTTGAAAATAGGCTTATCAAAAAAGAGTTGAATTTACAAATTACAGATGAGGTAATTAATCAACTAGTTCAAGATAGTTTTGATAGTAATTATGGGGCAAGGCCTTTAAAAAGGATAATTCAAAAAGAAATTGAGACAAAAATTGCAAATAACATTTTAAATAACAATTATTTAAATAAAAAAGAGGTTTTTATTTCGATTAAGGATGGAGTCATATTTGTAGATTGATATTTTAAGTTATGTATTACTTTAAATTACTATTAAAAGCTTTTTTTTTAAATATTTAGAACCACTCTGGTAATTTTTCATAACTCGCCGAATTAGATTTGTTTTCCTTTGATTCAGTTTTCCAGCAGCATGTTCTTCCTTCATCTTTTTCGTTTAAGTATTCGTTAGCCCATTGCCAAATCACTTTAGAAGAAAATTCCATTCCAACATTGTCCATAATCCTCAAATTTAAAGCTTCTAAATCATGCAACTCTTTCCAGTAATTTATTAAAGGATCGTCTTTATTCACCAGAAATGTATGGTCAAATTGTTCTTTTAATCTTTTTTCGAGAGGCTTTAATCTAGAAAAATCAACAACAAAACCATTTAAATCTAATTCTTTCGCTACAAACCAAAAAGTAAATGATCTCGAATAGCCATGAACAAATCTACAATGCCCCTCATGGCGCCATTGCCTATGAGAACATGGAAAATCCTCAAAACTTTTACTGCAGGAAAATTGTGAAGAAAGATTATTCATTGATTAGCTGTTAAAATAGATTTCTAGTCAAACTAATAGGAAAGAGTTAACACATTTAATATAATGGCTTATTCAACTAATTTTTCGATTGAAGATCTTCGATTTGATAATTATGGATTAATCCCTGCAATTGCACAAGATTGGCTAGACGGATCAATTCTTATGCTTGCTTGGATGAATAAAGAATCGTTAACTAAAACACTAGAAACAAAAAACGTTCATTATTGGAGTCGATCAAGATCAGAGATATGGAGAAAAGGAGCAACAAGTGGTAGCACTCAAATACTTAAAGAAATTAGATTTGATTGTGACAATGATGCAATTGTTCTATCTATAGAACAGAAAGGCTCAGGCGCTTGCCATACAGGAGAAAAAAGTTGTTTTTTCAATGAAATAGATAATAAATTAATTAATAAAAAAGAAAAGAAAACGAATCCTTTTTCTAATATTTGTTCAGAATTATTTAATACTCTTAATGAAAGATCAATTAATCCATTAGAAAAAAGTTATACAAATCATTTATTAACAAAAGGTAGTAATACTATCTTAAAAAAAATGGGGGAGGAAACTGCTGAATTTATTATGGCATGCAAAGATAATGACAAAAATTCAATTTCAAATGAAGCTGCTGATATAATTTATCATCTTCAAGTTGCACTGCTTTACAAGGGAGTTGACTGGAGAGATGTGCTAACTATTCTTGAGTCAAGGAGAAAAAATTAAATAGTCTAAATATATATATTTGAAAAAAATAATTAATGAATTAAATTAAATTAATAAATAATAATTATTAATTAAATATTAATTAATTATTACATGTATAGCTTATTGAGAAATTAACTATAAGTTAAATGTATTAACTAAAGGTATAAATCGTGAGTTCATTGAGCGATTTTCTTGGAGAAATAGGTCGTCACAAACTTTTGACACCAGAGAAAGAACTCACTATGGGAAGAAAAGTCCAAGAAATGGTAGTTCTTATTAATAGATGTCAAATTGCAGGAGGTAAAGGACCTGCTTGTGAATATACTGAAGCAGAAAAAAAGAAAATAAAAATCGGTGAAAAGGCTAAGAATGAAATGATTACAGCAAACCTTAGATTGGTCGTTAATCTTTCAAAGAGGTATCAGGGGAAAGGTTTAGAATTACTAGATTTAATTCAAGAAGGCACTCTGGGTCTTACTCGTGCTGTTGAAAAATATGATCCTTCAAGAGGTCATAGATTTTCCACTTATGCTTATTGGTGGATTAGGCAGGGATTAAATAGAGCACTATCAACTCAAAGTAGAACAATAAGGATACCTGTAAATATAAATGAAAAGCTAACGAAATTAAGAGCTGCGAAATCAAAGCTAATGCAAATTAAAGGTTTTCCTCCTAGTAGCATTGAGTTGGCAGAAGAGCTGAAAATTACTAAAGAAGAAATAGATGAACTTCTTTCTTGTGAGTTAAAGAGCATAACAGTTAGTCTTCAAGGGACGGTGAAATCAAAGTCAGATCCATCTGAACTAGTTGACATTCTTCCAAGTGATCAAACTCCTCCAATGGAGTTAGCAGAACTAGCTGAAAGAACAGCATCCGCTTGGACATTATTGGATAAAGCTAATCTTACTGAAAAAGAAAGAAAGATAGTAAGCCTAAGATTTGGTTTAGATGGCTCTAATGAATGGAGAACTTTAGCTGAAGTAGCAAGGCATATGAGTTGTAGTAGAGAATATTGTAGACAAGTTGTACAAAGGGCCTTGAGAAAGCTTAGAAAGGCAGGAATTCAAAATGGACTTGTCGATAGTGTTAGCTAAAAGTTATTAATTAACTAATTAAAACGTATGAATGATAGCTATTACAAAAACAAAGAGAACATTTATGATGCAGAGGTTTTAGAAAGTTCATCATTAGATGAAAATATCATTTTTAAAATCCTAATAAGGGCCGGGAGAACAATAGCAAAACCTGCTTTAGAAGTTTTTGAAATGGCTCTAGACCCTTTTACTCCAGGGCAAGTGAGAGTTTCCTTAATGGCCGCTCTAGCTTATTTAATAATGCCTTTTGATCTTTTCCCTGACTTTATGCCTGTAGTAGGGTTTAGTGATGACTTTGTTGCCCTTACTGCAGTTTTAAGTATATGGAGTAAGTATATGACCCCTTCTATAAGAGCTAGAGCAGAAAGGAAACTTAATAAATTGTTCCCTTTTTTTAAATGAGTAAACTGTCTCATCAAGAAGAAAAAGAACTAATTGCTCTTGTTAAAAATTGGCTAAAAGCTCATGGATTTACTCAAAAAGATCTAGCTAATGAATTAAATATCAAATCAAGTCGAACCTCTGAAATTTCTCAAAAATTTAAAAGACTTTATCAAAAAGGAGGTATTTTTAATATTGTAAAAAATCTTATAAAGATAGAACAAAATTGGCTAAATAATATTCAAGCTAAATCACAAGAAATAAACGAAACCCAACCTAATGATCAAATAGATCTTAATTCTACATTTACCGAGGTCAACCCATATAATCAATTAGACCTCATCGACTCTGTTGTGAATCAAATAAATAAAGATACTAGTGAATAAATATTTTCATGACTAAATAACATTTTGCTTTTTTAAATAATTATTCTCTTTAAAAATATCGATATAAGATATTCTCTATTACTTGCGATTATTTTGCCCGT
>QCTP01000036.1 GCA_003211115.1 Prochlorococcus sp. AG-673-M19 | reverse complement strand
TACTTTCTCCAAATCCTAGTAAATCAATTGAATAGCAATTATAGATATTCCCGAGAAAATTTTGATTATGTCTCCAATGTCTTTTTGACGCTCCAAAACCATGAATTAATAAAATATTTAAATCATTATCATTAGATGATAATTTTGATGAAGACCATGATATATCCCAATCTTTCCATTTCCAAATTTCAGATTTTTTTAAAGGCATTAGAAAAAAAATATTAATTAAACTTTAATTCAAAAAAAAATTATTTGTTTTTGATTAATTATTCTTAGTTTAGAAAAGAATTTTTAATGTATGAAAAAAACAAAGGTTGTTTGTGTTGGGGAGGCTTTAATAGACAGAATCAAGAATAAATCGAATCAAAAATTTACAGATTTCTTGGGAGGTGCCCCTGCTAATGTGGCTTGTGCATTGAAAAGATTACAAATAGATTCAGCATTTATAGGACGAATAGGAAATGATAAATTTGGTAATAATTTTATTGAGCAATTTAAAGAATTAGAGGTAAATATAAATTTTTTGCAACTGGATAATAAGCTTCCTACTCGCATAGTTAAAGTAAATAGAGATAATTCTGGAGATCGATACTTTTCTGGTTTTGATACAAGCTTAAATACAGTTTTTGCTGATGAAGCACTTGATATCAATGAAATAAAAAAAGATATTCAAGATTTAGAAAAACTCTTTTTAGAAACTAAATATTTTGTTTGTGGAACGATTATATTATCTTCTTCAATATCAGCAGAAACTATTCACTTTCTTTTTAAAATAGCCCATAAGTTTGATGTGAAGATAATTATTGATTTGAACTGGAGAGAGGTTTTTTGGGATTATGCAGCTCTTACATCAGAAACTAGTAAAAATGAGAGAGCTGATTTAATACATACTTTTTTGAAATATGCTCATATTTTAAAATTAGCTAAAGAGGAAGCAATTTTATTTTTTGAGAATGAAAATCCTTTGGAAATATCTAAAACTATGTTAAATCGACCTGATGTAATAATTACGGATGGAGAAAATCCAATATCATGGTTCATAAATAATTTGCAGGGAACTACTGAAGTAATTAATTCATCTAAAATTGTCGATACAACTGGTGCGGGTGATGCTTTTCTCGCTGGATTAATTTCACAATTACTTTCGTTTGATTATCCTTCAAATGAATCAGAAATAAAAAATTGTATTAGGTTCGCAAGTGTTTGTGGATTACTAACTTGTCTTGGTGAAGGTGCGATAGAACAACAACCAGATCATTCAAAGGTTAATGAATTTTTGGGATCCCATATTTTGTAATTTCTCCCAACATTTATAGCGTAATTTATTTCTATTCTCCAGAAATTATTCAACATTGGTTTTATTAATTCAGGCCATTCAATGACTATTATAGATTCATTTTCGATAGCCTCTTCTTCCTCCGATGCAAAGAATTCTTGAGCTATCAAACTTTCTTCTATCCTGTATAAATCTATGTGGATTAGTGGAATTTTTCCGGAATTGTAATGATGCGATAAAGAAAATGTTGGACTTGTAATATCCTCTTCAATACAAAGTCCTTCTGCAATTCCTTGGACGAATGAAGTCTTTCCCGCTCCTATAGGACCTTGTAGTAAAACAATTGATTTTGGATGTAAGCCTTGAGCGAATTTCTTTCCTAGTAGAATTGTCTCTTTTAAATTCTCAACAAACACAAAATTACACAAAAATCATATATAGTTTAAGTGAAAAGAATTTTTTTAGAAATGGTTATTGCGAATTCGATTAAAACATCTATACCAAATTACGTTATTAAGGATATCTCTTTGTCAGATTTCGGACGTAAAGAAATTAAAATTGCTGAAACTGAAATGCCAGGATTAATTGCACTTAGGAAGAAGCATCAATCTGATAAGCCTCTTAAGGGCGCAAAAATAGCAGGTAGTTTGCATATGACTATTCAAACTGCTGTTTTGATTGAAACTCTTGTTGATCTTGGCGCACAAGTTAAATGGGCTTCATGCAACATTTTTTCAACCCAGGATCATGCAGCAGCAGCGATAGCAGAACAAGGAATTTCTGTATATGCAAAAAAAGGTGAGAGTCTTGATGAATATTGGCAATATACTCATTACATTTTAGATTGGGGCATTGATTCTCCAAATATGATCCTGGATGACGGGGGAGATGCAACAGGATTATTGATACTCGGTAGTAAGGCAGAAAAGGATTTGTCAGTTTTAAAAGATCCTAGTAACGAAGAGGAAATAGCCTTATTCAAATCAATTAAAACTAAATTACAAGAAGATAGTAGTTTTTATTCTCGTGTTAAGGAAAATATTATTGGTGTTACAGAAGAAACAACAACAGGTGTTGCAAGACTTTATCAATTACAAAAACAAAATGCCTTACCATTCCCTGCTATTAACGTAAATGATTCAGTTACTAAGAGTAAATTTGATAATTTATACGGTTGTAGAGAATCATTAGTCGATAGTATCAAACGTGCGACAGATGTGATGATTGCAGGGAAGGTGGCATTGGTAATGGGATTTGGTGATGTTGGTAAAGGATCTGCTCAATCATTAAGAGGACTTGGAGCGATAGTCAAAGTTGCTGAAGTTGATCCAATATGTGCTCTTCAAGCAGCTATGGAAGGATTTAGCGTTGTCACATTAGATGACGTTGTTGAAGAAATAGATATATTTGTTACTGCTACTGGAAATTATCAAGTCATAACTCACGACAATCTAGTCAAAATGAAGAATGAGGCAATAGTTTGCAATATTGGACATTTTGATAATGAAATTGATGTTGCTTCATTAAAGGTTTACCCATGGGAAAATATTAAACCTCAAGTTGATCATATTACTTTACCAAGTGGGAATAAAATTATTCTTTTAGCAGAGGGGAGACTTGTTAATTTAGGTTGTGCAACAGGTCATCCAAGTTTCGTTATGAGTAATTCTTTTACTAACCAAGTATTGGCTCAAATCGAACTCTTCAATAAACCAGAGGAATATTCTAAAGAAGTTTATGTATTACCAAAACATTTAGATGAAATGGTAGCTAGATTACATTTAGATAAAATTGGGGCTAAATTAACTAAATTAACTAATGAACAAGCCGACTACATAAATGTTTCCGTAGAAGGACCATATAAACCAGAATTATATAGATATTAAATTTGAGTTTAATTTTTATTAATTTAATTACTCAAATTCCTGATTACATTAGTAAAGCTGTTGAAACAAATTCAACAATTGCTTACCTAACAATTTGTCTTGCTATGTTTTTAGAGAATATAATTCCCCCAATTCCATCAGAAATAATAATGCCTTTAGGTGGGTTTTTTGTTTATCAAGAAAAATTAAACTTTTTTATTTTGGTTTTTTGGGGTTTATTTGGAACGATAGCTGGCTCTATTCCTTGGTATTATTTAGGTAAATTAGCAAATGAAAAACGAATTTCAAACTTTCTAGATAAAAGAGGGAAATATATAGGAATAACCTCTAATGATCTTGCAAAAAGTAAGCGTTGGTTTGATAAATATGGAGTTTCTTTAGTTTTTTGGGGTAGGTTAGTTCCAGGTATAAGAACATTGATTTCAGTACCAGCAGGTATGGAACTTATGCCTCTCAAGAAATTTTTAATTTGGACAACTTTAGGTAGTTTAATATGGGTTGTATTATTAGCTTATGCAGGATTTGTATTTGGTGAAAATTATCAAATTATTGAAACTTATTTAGTTCAAATTAAATATTTTGTTAAGCCTATTTTAATTCTTATATTTATTTATTTTTTAATAAAGTTTTTCATGAGCGTTCATAAAAGAAATATATTTTAAAAAGGAATATCTCCAGAGCTATTATTATTTGAATAATTAGAACTATCTGTTTCTTTCCTGGAGCTTAACAAATTTAATCTATCTACTCTCACAACTGGCTTAAATCTATCTTCCCCTGTATTTTTGTCTTTCCAACTATCAATTTTTAAACTACCTGTAATACCTACTAAAGAACCTTTTTTGACATAATCAGCAGCTATTTGTGCTTGTTTTCCCCATATTTCTAAATTAAACCAGTCAGGTTCATCTCCTCTACTTATTCTATTAACTGCAAGAGTAAAGTTCGCAACTGTGCTCCCAGATTCAAAATATCTCACATCAGGTTCTCTTCCGGCTCTTCCAACCAAATTAATACTGTTAATTTCCATAAATTCATTTTTTTTTATATTACTCATTTTTTTATTTTTTGCTTAATGTTTTGCAAGCTATTCATAACCAAATAAAAGAATTTTGAGAGGTATAGACAAAATAGATATATTATCTACTTAATGGTTTTTTCTTATTGTGATTTTCAACAGATTCAAATTTTCTAGGGATATCGGTATTGATTTGGGTACTGCTAATACTCTTATTCATGTATCAGGAAAAGGTGTAGTTTTACAAGAACCTTCAGTAGTTGCAATGGATCTTGAAGAAGGAGTGCCTTTGGCAGTTGGTGAAGAAGCAAAATTAATGCTTGGAAGAACTCCAGGAAATATAAGAGCTGTGAGACCGTTAAGGGATGGTGTGATTGCTGATTTTGATGCGGCGGAACAAATGATAAAAACTTTTATTCAAAAATGTAACGAAGGGAGGGGAATTTTAGCTCCAAGAATAGTTATTGGTATACCAAGTGGGGTTACTAGTGTTGAACGAAGAGCGGTTAGAGAAGCTGGATTAGCTGGAGCTAGAGAGGTACATTTGATTGATGAACCTGTTGCTGCTGCTATAGGAGCTTCATTGCCAGTTACGGAGCCTATTGGAACGATGATCGTTGATATTGGGGGCGGAACTACTGAAGTAGCGGTTTTGAGTCTGGGCGGAACAGTCTTAAGTGAATCTGTCAGAATAGCAGGAGATGAACTTAATGAATCAATAGCTATTTATCTTAAAAAAGTACATAACTTAGTAGTAGGAGAAAGAACTGCAGAAGATATTAAAATAAAAATTGGATCAGCATTCCCAGATGATGAATTTGATACTACCTCTTTAGAAGTTAGAGGGTTGCATCTTTTATCTGGCTTACCAAGATCTATAACCTTAACCTCTGGTGAAATTAGAGAGGCTATGGCTGATCCTCTTAATAAAATTGTTGAGGCGGTAAAAAGAACCTTGGAGAGAACCCCTCCTGAATTAGCTGCAGATATTGTTGATAGAGGTATTATGCTTGCTGGAGGTGGTGCTCTTGTAAGAGGAATTAGTGATTTACTTAGTCATGAAACTGGAATTTTTACGCACATAGCTGAAAATCCATTGTTATGTGTCGTTAACGGTTGTGGAGTTGTATTAGATGATTTCAAAAAACTTAAAAGGGTTGTGGATACTCCTGATTTTATAAGGAATGCGATTAGAGATTAATTGAATGGTAGATATTCGAGGAATATCAACGAATCGTTGGTGGCATAAAAAGAAAAATTGGGGTTTATTTATATTTTTATTGTTCCTGTTTTTTGTGAGGATATCAAAAGGGTCCTTATTTAAAGATTTTTATTATTTAATTTCAAAACCGTTTTGGCCTGGCCAGTTTCAAAGAGAAGTTTTAACTAAAAGTGTTGAACAAGAGTTTTTGATTAGAATCAAACAGTTAGAGAAAGATAATAAAAGATTACGTGAAATTTTATCTCTACAAAGATTGTCTGATTCTGAAACTATTTCAGCGACAGTTATTTCAAGAAATACAGGGAGCTGGTGGAGTCAGATTATTTTAAATAAAGGTCTAAAAGACGGAGTAGAAGTTGGAAGTGTT
>QCTP01000035.1 GCA_003211115.1 Prochlorococcus sp. AG-673-M19 | reverse complement strand
TTTAAAATAAACATTATTTTTATTAAAAATAGTAAGTAAAAATTTTAAACTTTAAATTACCAACTTATAATAACTATAGAGCTAAAAAAAATTAAAAGTAAAATGAATATTGTATTTAGGGAAATAGATCCTTTCAATTGTTGGATATGGATAAAATTTTTTGAAATACCAACTGAAGCAGAAAAAAATTATTTAGATGGTGTTTTTGATAGTTGGTACGTTTTAGGAAGGTTAGGTGGTTTTAATTCTGAGAACTTACAAACTCATGAAGAGGGGTCCGAGTTAAGTTGGATGTCTTACGATAATGAGCAAAAGGAATCTTCCCTACCCGCACTCATGCATAATTTAGGTGTTATGGAATATCAAAATCTTTGGTGTAGATGTTGGGTAGATTTTGGGACTTCAGATTCTCTATCAATTGATATTTTAATAAATGCCTTAAATGAGATATCTAATAATTATGTGAAAATTGATGAATTAATAATTGGGGGAGAAAATAGTGATTGGTCAATTGAGGAACATGAAGATTTGGTTTTTAAAAATTAATTTTTCATATGGATGATTTAATAAGATTACTTATTCAGAACGATAGAATAATTATTACTAAGAACAAGAATTTGAAACTTACAAGAGATGAAGCACACTATTTAAATAAAGTAATGCGAATAAAAATTGGAAAAGAAATATTTATAATTAATGGTCAAGGTTCATTATGGAAAGCAAAGAATTTAGAGGATAATTTTATAGAGATTAATAATATTGATAAGCCTTATCTTTTTCAAGAAAAAGAAAAAATTAAATTAGGAATAGCTGTTGTTGTTCCAAAAAGTGGCTTTGAAGATATTCTTAAGATGTGTACTGAAATAGGGATTGATTTTATACAACCTTTATTTTCAGAAAGACAGGTTAAAAAATTTTCTAATTTTGCAAACAAAACTTTAAGATGGAATTCAATCATTAATGAAGCTGTTGAACAAAGTGAAAGATTGTGGAGACCACACTTATTTAGTGGAGTTAATTTAATAGATTGGATAGATTCTAGAGATTTCAAAGATTTAATTTCTATCTCAGTTACTAGAGATAATAGTTCCGAAAATTTAAATAATTGGGTAAAAAAAAATCAAAATCTTTTGGATGAAAAAAGTGGAGTATTATGGAATGTTATTGGTCCAGAGGGTGGTTGGTCAAAAAGTGAAATTGAATTTTTTATTAAAAATAAAATCTCTTTTGTCAAACTTTCAGAAACTATTTTAAGAACTTCAACAGCTACTGTTAATGCAACTTCAATTCTTAATCAATGGCGTAATGATTTTAAATTGATTAATAATTTATAAATAATGAGTTTATTTTCTAATAGTTTTGTTTTTGGTTTTTGCCTTAATTTTGCCTTAATTCTTTTGTTTCGTAGAGTACCCTTGATGACAAAAGGGGGATGGATAAGTGCTGGTATTTTAGGTTCTATATTGTGGGGATGTTTATCATGGCAAGGTTGGATATCTGTTGTAATTTATTTATTATTTGGATCTATCGTAACCAAAATAGGTTATAAATTTAAAAGAAATAAAGGGATAGCTGAAAAGAGAGGCGGAAGAAGAGGACCTGAGAATGTTTGGGGATCAGCAGCAACCGGATTATTTTTTGCGATTATGATCCAATTTAATTTTGCTAATTTGCTTTTTTACAAAATTGGCTTTGCTGCAAGTTTTGCCGCTAAGTTGGCAGATACTTTTGGTAGTGAAATAGGCAAAAGATTTGGGGGTAATACATATCTAATTACTTCACTTAGAAAGGTTGATAGAGGAACAGAAGGAGGGATAAGTTTAGAAGGAACCATAGCAAGTGCAATAGGGTCAATATTTATGTCATCAATAATGCTTGTTTTTTCTATAATTACTACAAGTAATCAATTATTAATAGTTTCAATTTCTGGATTCTTAGCGACAATTTCTGAAAGTATTATTGGAGCTAAATTCCAAGAAAAATATAAATTAAGTAATGAATTAGTAAATGCTATTCAAACAAGTATCTCATCTATAATTGCTATTTTTATGTATATTTCATATTTAAATCTTTCTAATTAAATTTCTTGATATAAATATTACGATTCTTTCCATTTTTTGAGAATATCCCAACTTTTAAGACGTTGATAAATCCAAAAATGTCCATTTGAATTTAAGTGAATACCATCATCTGAGATCCAATTTTTGCTTCTAATATCAGAGTACATTTCTCTAAATGTTGGAAGAAATGGTACATTTTGATTAATGCATACTTCTTCCATTCTCCTTTCATAAGAATGACAAAAATCATTTGAATACCAAAGACATCCAGCAAAGGGCATTTTATCTTCATCAATGGGTGTTAGACCAATTACAAAAACTTGTGTTTGGGATTTCATTTCGAAAATTAATCTTTCTAATCCATACTCGAACCCATTTATCTCTAATTGATGCCTTCCGTTTTTTTGTCCAATTGTTGGAGTATCATTAAGCCCTACATTTAATAGAATGGCTTTGGGTTTATTTCTTCTTGTTTCTCCTCTTGAAGACCATTCTTTTTCCCAACGAGAAGAAACCTTTTCAATTCCATCTCCTCTTACACCAAGTTGATAAATAATTGGAGCATTTTCAATTTTAGACCAATCTTTTCTAAGTCTTTCGCACCATCCTCCACCCTCAGTATCACCCCATCCATATACTGAACTATCTCCAATTACGACTAATTGTTTTGGTAAGACGAGCACTAAATTCGTTAAAAATTAACTTACTTGATTTAATAAACTTTTTCTTAATAATCAAGTTAGATTACTTTTGATTTTACCATTTATCAATTCTCCAACTATTGCAATTGAGCTATAAGCAAACAAAATTATTATGACTTCTTCCCATGCGAATGAACTCAATGATTCTTGAAGTTGCCAACCTAAGCCAACACTACCAATTACCCCTAATATAGCTGTTTCTCTGATAATGATGTCAGATCTATAAGCACAATATGCTAAGTAACTCCTTGCTTGTTTAACAAATAATCCAAAAAGCCAACTAGTCCTTTTTGTAAGTCCTAGTGATTGCATCGCAATGTATTCGTTTTTATCTTGGGTATATAAATTTCCCAAAAGTAATTTGCTTGTTATTGCAGCATTGTGTAATCCTAATGTTAATGCTGCTAGGGATATTGAAGGATAATTAAACATTAAAAGTACTAAAATTACTATAGGTGGTGGTATTAAACGAAATAGAAATGATATTGACCTGATTATTGAAATTCCTATTTTATTATTAAAAATTAAGATAAAAAGTGGAGGAAAACTTACAGCTACTCCTGTAGATAAAAGACTTAAAAGTATTGTGTCTAAAAATAGCTTTAAAAAGTCATATGAAATAAAACTATAGTTTGATATCATTAGATTATTGATAGAGTTAAAAGGTATTGTATTTTTATTAAATATAAAATAAACAAAGAAAGATATAGAAAACAAACTAATACAAAATAAAGCTATTACAAAATTGAACAAGAATTTCTTAGGAATATTAAATAGGTTAATTTTTTTGAATATTGCTTTTGAGATAATTATTACAAAAGCTAAACCCCATAGATAAGTCCATAGCTCTTTGAAATCCAAAGTTTGGAAGGATAAAAATATACTTGTGCCTATTCCTCCAAGTCCAAATAATCCCAAGACTGTTGTACTTCTTATGGCACATTCTAAGCGGTATAAACCAAAATTTTTAAAGGTTCTTATAACTGGAGACCACAATAAAGTTATTAATGAGGAAAATTTTAAACCATTAATTTGTTTGATAGATTCAATGCTTTTAAGATTAATATTTTCAATTTGCTCACTGAAAACTTTTGCATTAATAGCAATATAAGGAATACAAATAGCTATTATTGCAATTGAAAAATTAATACCATATATTTGTATTAATATAAGTCCCCAAATTATTTCATGAATCGATCTTGTAATAGTCAAAAGAAACTTTATAAATCTCTTTAAAAATATTGGTAAACTCAAGAATTTATATAAAATATCTGAGGATAATATTCCAAAAATAATTCCAAATATAATACTTACTAGCCAACTAGAAAATGCAATAAATATCGTTTCATTAAATCTTTTTATTAAGGTAATAATTATTTCATTATTAATTTTTGGAATTAAAGCAGAAATAATAAATTCTTTAAATATTTCTATTCCTCCAATATGGAAATTAATTAAAAGTTCATAGGCCAAAGGAATACAAACTAGTATTGGTAGAAATGTTATTGAAGCAGGATTTAATTTTAATTTATTCAACCTGCTAATAAATCTTATTTAAATGAAAGTTTTTTAATTTATTTTTATCTAAATCGAATAAGATTTCACCATTTTTCATTCCAATAATTCTATTAAAACCATCTAATAAATCCAACCTATGTAATGAGATTAAAATTGTATTAGGTACTCTTATTTTATTTTTATTTTTAGAAATTAGTAAGAGATTTTTAATATTTGAAGTTAGTTTAGGATCTAAATTATTAAAAGGTTCATCAGCTAGTAGGATATCTGATTCTTGAATTAATGATCTTGCAATTGCTACCCTTTGCTTTTGTCCTCCAGAAATTTTTCTAATATTTTTCGAATAAATAGATTTCTTAAGATTACAAATTTGCATATAGTTATGCGCTTTATCAAAAGAACCTATATTTAATAGATTTTTAAAAGCAAATAAAAAACCTTCTTTTCCAAGGAGTCCACAATTAACATTTTGTTCAGCTGATAGATCTTCTATTAATCTTAAATCTTGCCAGATAGTAGATAACTTACTTTTCTGATCAAAATTTAATTTATCAAAATCTCTGTTGAAGAATTTAGCTTTACCTTTGGTTGGATTTATTGTTCCATTAAGAATAGATATAAGGGTAGTTTTACCTGCTCCACTTTTACCCAGTAGGGCTATTTTCTCTCCATAGTTAATTTGTAAATTTATCTTATTTAGAATGAGATTATTTTTATATTTATAATTAACGTCTTTTAATTCAAGAAGAATATCGATCATCTGATTTTTTTTAATTTCCTTCCTATTAATTCAATATTTTTATAATATTCAGTTTTTGCTTCTATAAACTTTTTAGCGTTGAACATCTCTAATATCTTTTTATGCTCTGATTTTTTAATATCTAAATTAAGGAATGCAGATTTAAGTTTTTCTGTAAAACCTTTTCTAAATCTGTTGTCAAGATTTCCTTGAGCCACCCAATGATAGTCAAAATAATCAGGAGTTATCCAAAAAAGGGTAACATTTTTTGTTCTTTTTGGATTGTTTTTTAAATTATTTTCCCATACTTGTTTATTTAAAGCTCCTGCATCAAAGGCACCACTGTTAACAAGAGCGATTGTTGCATCATGACTACCACTAAAGCCTGCTCTTCTACCTTTAAAGTCTTTAATTTTTATACCAGCATCATTCAAGAAATATTCTGGCATTAACCTTCCAGAAGTTGAATTTTCAGAACCAAAGGTAAATCTTAGATTCTTAAGCTTATTAAGTCCTTTTTTATTTGAAATTGGATCGAGTTTTAATTTCTTATTTACTATAAAAACACTTTTAAATTCTTTATCTATATCTCTTTGAGCAATAACGATTGCATTTGGAGTTTGTAACCTTGCTTGAACTCCTGATAGACCACCAAACCATACTAAATCCAAATCATTGGTTCTAAATCCAGTAACCGCAGAAACATAGTTAATAACAGGAATATACTTTACCTCTATATCAAGGATATTAGA
>QCTP01000034.1 GCA_003211115.1 Prochlorococcus sp. AG-673-M19 | reverse complement strand
AGGATTAAAAAAAATTCAAGATTTTCAAAACTTTTTTGATGAAACTTTTGTTGTATTGTGTGGTGATGCCTTAGTTGATTTGGATTTGAGTGAAGCAGTTAGAAATCATAAGCAAAAAGGGGCAATAGCGAGTTTAATAACAAAAAAGGTAACTAGAGAACAGGTATCTAGTTATGGGGTTGTGGTTTCTGATGAGAATGGCAGAGTCAAAGCATTTCAAGAAAAACCTACTGTAGATGATGCTTTGAGTGATTCAATTAATACTGGAATTTATCTTTTTGAGCCTGAGATTTTTGACTATATCCCTTCTGGGAAAAAGTTCGATATTGGAGCTGATCTGTTTCCTAAACTTGTTGAAATGGATTTACCATTCTTTTCCTTACCTATGGATTTCGAGTGGGTAGATATCGGAAAAGTTCCTGATTATTGGAGTGCAATTAGAAATGTATTACTTGGAAAAGTAAGACAGGTAGAAATTCCTGGTAAAGAAATTAAACCTGGAGTCTTCACAGGTCTTAATGTTGCTGCAAACTGGGACAAAGTTGATATAAAAGGGCCAGTTTATATTGGGGGGATGACAAGAATAGAAGATGGAGCCACTATTATTGGCCCATCAATGATTGGACCAAGTTGTTGTATTTGTGAGGGTGCTACTATAGATAACTCTATAATTTTTGATTATTCAAAAATTGGCAAAGGAGTTCAACTTGTTGATAAATTAGTCTTTGGGAGATATTGTGTGGGCAAAAATGGAGATCATTTTGATTTGAAAGATGCTTCTTTAGACTGGTTAATAACAGATTCAAGAAGATTAGATTTAACTGAGCCATCTCCTCAGCAAAAAGCTATGGCAGAATTATTAGGGACTGATTTGATTAATATTCCAGAGTGAGGCCAGCTTTTTCAAGTATTTCTGGAATAAGATGTTCTGCCTTAACTGACATTATATGAATACCCTCAGCGATGTTAATAAAATCTTTGGCTTGTTCTGCAGCAATTAATATTCCTTCTTGAAGTGGATCTTTGGCTTCTTTGAGACGATTTAATATATTGTCAGGAATATTTGCACCAGGTACAAATTTATTTATGAAAAGAGCATTTTTATATGATTTTAAAAGAAAAACTCCTGCAATAACTGGTATCTCAAGTGGATTACTGATTTCTTTGCAAAAATTTATTAAACAATTTCTATCCATTACTATTTGTGTTTGTAAGAAATTTGCTCCAGCCTCTTTCTTTCTTTTTGTTCTTCTTTTCAAACTTCTTTGATTTCCACAATTGGGATCAACTGCAGCGCCTGAAAAGATATTGGTACTTCTATCGGGAAGTTCCTCAAAAGTAGGATCAATTCCCTGATTGAATGCTTGGATTTGTTGTAATAATCGAACAGCCTCAAATTCATGAACAGCTTTTGTTTCTTGCTGATCCCCAGCTTTTACAGAATCTCCCGTAATGCATAAAATATTTTTAATACCTAGAGCATTCGCGCCAAGAATATCAGATTGTAAAGCAATTTTATTACGATCTCTGCAAGAGATTTGCATTATTGGTTCTATCCCATTTTCCAGTAATAGTTTGGACATTGCTAGACTACACATTCTCATTATTGCTCTGCTTCCATCCGTAATGTTAACAGCATGCACCTTATATTTCAGAAGTTGTGCTATCTTAAGAGATCTTATGGGGTCCCCTCCTCTTGGCGGCATTAATTCTGCTGTAATTACTTTTGAATTTTTTTCTAAAGTTTGCTGAAGTTTTGATTTCAATTGCTTTTTTCCCCTACTTGGTTAAGAAGTTTACTGAGACTGATAAACTCAACTAATATAAAAAAGGAACTGTTTAAATGCAAATGGTCGACGAAGGAGTAAACAACATTGACATGATGGGTCTCTCAGCTAGAGAGATGGAAATCATAGATTTAGTAGCTGATGGGCTTACAAATCAAGAAATTGCCGTAAAACTTACTATTAGTAAAAGAACTGTTGATAATCATGTGAGTAATATGTTCACAAAAACAGGTTCAAAAAATAGAGTAGCACTTTTAAATTGGGCAATGGATCATGGAAAAATCTGCAGAGATGGATTTAATTGTTGTTCTTTACCTGATTCAGATCTAGATTAATATCATTGGATATTTCTAGGCTATCTATTAAATTTATTAAGCTAAAATTGGTTGATTTTAATTCAAATAATTCTGCATAATCAAGACAAGCTTCCCTATCAGAATTAACAAATCTCAAAATCCCATCTCGATCATAGATACCAAACATATCAATCAAATCAATTTATATTTCAAATATAAAAATAAAACAAAGATAATGTGAGTTCTTTGGCTAATTTTTCTAAGAATTTTTAAAGCCTTTATGTTTCCATTTTGAGAAGGGATTTTTTGTGAGGCTAAGATTTGTAAAGATTTTAAGACCTGTAATTTCTCTTGATAAAAAGGATGGAAGAATAACTTCTTCTTTTTCTTTAGTAAGCTCAATTTCGGCAATTTCTAATGGAAAGTTTTCCTCTTTAAAACAATCTATAACCCAATTTCTTTTATTCACTTCCAAAAAAAATCTTTCCTTTTTAATTGTATTTGTAAGAGTTGCCATAATTTTTTCACCTTCACTAGCTGGAATTAAATATTCGTATTCGTAATTTGTAAAATTTTTGATATGTTTTTTAAGTGCAATTTTAAAGTTCTTGCCGTTAAATCTTATTCTGATAATCCAGTCTTCTAAATTATAGGAAAGATAGCCTTGCTCTATCAAATTTTTATGAGTAACAAATTCTTTCCATTGATCGTTTTTTATAAGAAATCGCCTTTCTATTTCTAATGACATCTAATTAATTTGACTATTTCTTAATAACAAATCTCCTTTCCAATCAAGCTTTTTAATTAATTTAACATAATAAGAAATACTTTTATCAAATTTAATCATTCTGCAGGGCTTTGTCACTTTATTAATTTCACAATAATCACTTTCTTTTATAGTCATACATTTTGATCCATCTTTCCAAAGTTTAATTTCTTTTTTATTTTTTTGAATAGTTCTAATGACTACTTTACTTGTATTAGGAATAATGATTGGGCGACTTGCCAAACTCATAGGACAAATTGGATTTATTACGAATGCATTTATTGAGGGGTGAACTATTGGACCTCCTGCTGCCATAGAGTATGCTGTAGAACCAGTAGAGGAAGAAATAATTAAACCATCTCCTTTATATTCGTTTACCTTTTCATTATCTATTTCGATTTGAATTTGATTGGTAGGGGAAATATCTTCTTCAACAGATTTAAAATAAAAATCATTTAATGCGTCATAGCTTTTTATTAATTTTCTTCCTGTACTTTTTTTATTACTATATACATCACAATGTAGCCTATTTCTCGAATCAATAGTGAATTCTTCTTTTTCTAAAATTTCAATAAATGATTGGTCAAATAAAAATTCTTTTTCTTGAGTTAAAAATCCTAAATTACCCCCAATATTAAAACTAAGTAAAGGAATATCGTATTTAACCAGTGTATTAGCAGATTTTAGAACAGTACCATCACCTCCTAAAACAATCACAACTTCAGGTAAAGAAACTAGGTTGCAAAAATAGTTTTCTATTTTAATTTCATCAAAATCACTTTCTATCCTTTTAGATTTAATGTTTCTATCTTTGAGAGCATTTTCACAAAATATTGATGATTCTTTAGCAACAATGCTGTTAGAACGATAGATAATAAGCACCAATGAAAGTTTCACTAGATGCTTTTTACCACTTTAATAAATTAAAACTTTCCATATCAACAGTTACTCTATTTCTATAAAGAGATAATAATATTGCTAAACCAACAGCTGCTTCTGCTGCAGCAACTGTAATAACAAAAATTGTAAAAACCTGACCTTGAATAAGATTATTGTCTATATAAGAAGAAAAGGCCATCAGATTTATATTAACTGCGTTCAACATTAATTCTATGCTCATTAAAACTCTTACTGCATTTCTGCTATTTAATAATCCCCAAATACCGATACAAAATAATATTGAGGAAACTATTAAAAAAGCTTGTAATGGAATTGAATCTAAATTCATATTTAATTTTTTTTCATTAATAATTGTTCACTTGATTTTTCAATTAACTCTTGGTCTACTGGTAAACCTGTTGAAATATCTTGATTCATAACATCTCTTCTGGCTAAAACTATAGCTCCAATCATTGCCATTAAGAGTAATACTGAAGCCACTTCAAAGGGGAGTAGATAATCACTAAATAAGTGTTCCCCAATTCTTATTGTAGATTCCTCACCTATAGATTTATTAGGATCTGCTAGCCCCCAAACATTTGATAAGTCAACTCTAATTAAGAGACTCAAAAGAGTTAGACAAATTGATGTCGATATGATTCTTCTGGACTTAAGATTATCGATCGGCTTCAAATCTTCCTTTTTATTAACTAACATTATTGCAAAAATTATCAGTACATTAACTGCACCAACATAAACTAACACTTGAGCTGCAGCAACAAAACTAGCATTTAAGAGTAGATATAAGCCTGCAACACTCATGAAAACTCCACCAAGTAAGAATGCAGAGTAGACAATACTTTCGAGTAAGATTACTCCTAATGCTCCGACAATGACGACTAGAGATAGTAATGAAAAACAAATTATTTGTGTAGTTACTGCTAAAGACATGAATTATTTGAATTAGTTATTTGGATTAATGGCGGAATCTTTTTTATCATTAACTTCTGGTTTCATCCAATCATAAACTTCTTCAGGTAGTTTACCAACCCTAGCATCAGAAGGAAGAACGTCATGAGGATCCATAACTCCTTTAGGCAAATATGCTAGTTCTCTTAGAGGTTTTACAGATGGATCAGTAGTTACATTTGTTGGTAGTCTTCCTAATGCAATATTATCAAAATTTAAATTATGTCTATCAAATGTAGCTAATTCATATTCTTCTGTCATTGACAAGCAATTTGTTGGGCAATATTCAACACAATTACCGCAAAAAATACAAACACCAAAATCTATTGAGTAATTTCTAAGTTCCTTTTTTTTTGTTTCTTTATTCATAACCCAGTCAACTACTGGTAGATTTATCGGACAAACGCGAACACAAACTTCGCAGGCTATACATTTATCAAATTCATAATGAATTCTTCCTCTATATCTTTCTGAAGGAATTAGTTTCTCGTACGGATATTGAACAGTCACGGGCCTTCTTCGGAGATGATCGAAAGTTACAGAGAGCCCATCATATAAATATTTACCAGCGCTAAAAGCTTCTTTAATATAGCTATTTACTTTTTGAAGAAAATCTTTCATTTTAAAGAATTAACTTAGTTTTTTTAGTCTAATGGATTAAATTAATTTTTAAGTATATGTACTTAAAATTATCCACCGAAAAATTGAGGAAAAGCTAGTTTTAGGCCAGCTGTTACGAGAAGATTAGCAAGAGATATGGGTAAAAGGAACTTCCATCCTAGGTCTAATAGTTGATCTATTCTGACCCTTGGAGTTGTCCAACGTAATAAGATAGCAAGGAAAACTAGGAGATATGCTTTAAGAACAGTCATTATAATTCCTAAGGAAGCTGTGAAAACTTGGATTACAGGAGCATTAATTGGAAGATTGAGAACTTTCGCAATCATTTCAACTGGAATGGGAAACCCCCATCCTCCTAAGTAAAGAATGGATACTAATAATGCAGATAGGATTAGATTTATGTAACTGCCTAAATAAAATAAAGCAAATTTCATTCCTGCATATTCAGTTTGATAACCCGCTACTAATTCTTCCTCAGCTTCAGGCAAGTCAAACGGAAGCCTCTCACATTCAGCAAGAGCACATATCCAAAAAATTA
>QCTP01000033.1 GCA_003211115.1 Prochlorococcus sp. AG-673-M19 | reverse complement strand
TTTCAGAAGTCTCTTTTTTAAGAGGTTCTTGATTAGTAGGACTTGTCACAAAATTGTAATTTAATTTAAGCGTAAAAGCTTATTTTTTATTTTAGCTCATCGATTTACTCGTCAGCTAGGTTTAAATAAAATCTCATCTTTTTTTGTAGGGCTAATCTTTACAGTTATATTTTTTTTATTTTTATAATTATCTTCTAATAGCTTTGAGGCTAGTGGATTTTCTATTTGTCTTCTAAGTTCTCTAGCTAAAGGCCTAGCACCATACTCAGGTTCATACGAATCATTTGCAATTTTTTGGATAACTTTTTTGTCAATATTGATATTTATACCTTGTTCTAGTAATAATTTCTTTAAGTCTTCAATTTGTAAAAGAATTATTTTTTGAAGTTGATCTATTGATAGTGGATTAAACTTTACTACTTCATCGATTCTGTTTAAAAATTCTGGTCTAAAAATAGAGGATAAAGATTTATTAATAGAATCTTGTAAAGTTTGCTTCCTTAATTCGGAATTTTCTTTGTTGTTAGAAATTTTTTTTGAATCTTCCAAAATTATTTGTCCAGCTAAATTACTAGTCATAATTATGACTGTATTTTTGAAGTTGACTGTTCTTCCTTGAGAATCTGTTAATCTTCCTTCATCTAAAACTTGAAGTAAGATATTGAATACTTCTGAATGTGCTTTTTCGATTTCATCAAGGAGGATTACAGAATATGGTTTTCTCCTAACCGCTTCAGTTAATTGTCCTCCCTCTTCATAGCCAACATAACCTGGAGGGGCTCCTAAAAGTCTTGCGACAGCATTTTTTTCCATATATTCACTCATATCCAACCTTAATAAAGCTTCTTCTTCATCGAATAATGATGATGCAAGAGATTTAGCTAATTCTGTTTTGCCAACTCCTGTAGGACCCATAAAAAAGAATGACCCAATTGGTCTTTTAGGGTTCTTCATTCCAACCCTCGCTCTTCTTATTGCAGAAGAAACAGCCTCTATAGCTTTTTCTTGGCCAATAACTTTCTCACTTATTTCTAACTCTAAATTAACTAATTTATTACGTTCATTAGAAACTACTTTCGAAATAGGAATCCCAGTTATTTTTGAAATAACATCAGCGATATCATCGGGTTCAACTTGATATTTAAATTTAAATTTTCTATTTCTTTGAGATTTATCGAAGCTAATCTCAATATTTTTTATTTCAAATTCAACTTCTTTAAGTTCTTTCCCCAGGCTATTTAAATTATCCAAAGTATTTATTCCTTCATTATTTAATTTTAATTCTTCTATTTTTAGAATAAGCCTATCCTCTTCTTTTAACAAATTAGTTAATTGTTCCATTTTTTTTCGCTCATTATCCCAATTATTGGTAATTAAATTTAATTTATTTATTGCTAATTCTTTACTTTCTAATAATTTTTCTCTATTTTCAAAGTCTTCTGGCAAAAGATCTTTTAACTTATTTTCAATTGCATAAATTTTGCTTTCTTCTTCAAGAATTATTTGGGGTTTGATATTAGATTCGATTTTTAATTGGGCTGCTGCTTCATCAATTAAATCTATTGCTTTATCTGGAAGGCACTTATCACTTATATATCTATCTGCGAGTTTTGCAGAACAGTTAATAGCCTCTTCGGTAATTTTAAAGCCATGATGTAATTCATATTTCTTTTTTATTCCTTGTAGAATTTTTGCAGTTAATTCTACTGATGGTTCATTAACTAATATCTTTTGAAAGCAATTATTTAATGCCTGATCTCTTTCAATGGTTTCGCGAAAATTTTCCGGAGTTGTAGTTCCAATACATCTCAGTTCTCCTTCTGTTAGTAAAGGCTTTAAGATATTGCTTATATCTGCAGTAGATCTATCAGAACTAATAATTGTGTGAATTTCATCAACAAATAAAATAACACCCTGATTTGGGTTTTTTAGTTCATTAAGTATTAAGGTTAATCTTTCTTCTAACTGACCTCTGAATTTTGTTCCAGAAACTAATGCTCCCAAGTCCAGAGAAATAATTTTTAAGTCTTTTAATGAATCAGGAACTTTTTTTTCTACTATTAGTTGAGCAAGTAATTTAGCAATAGAAGTTTTGCCAACTCCTGGATAACCAATGAGGATAGGATTATTTTTACTCCTTCTAGATAAAACTCTCATTACATTATTAATTTCATCTTCTCTACCTATAACTGGATCGAGTAAACCTTTTTCAGCTGCTCCAGTTAAATCTTTTCCGTAAAGAGAAAGTACATTCTCTTCAATATTTTTCTCTTTCTCAATTTTCAGATTACTTTTTGGTAAAGGAATTAGAGCTTTAGATTGCTGCACTGATTGTCCTTTATTATCACTTTTACCGATTGATTTGTTAACTGAATTATTATCTTCATCAGATATATTTTTTTTATTTTCAAGATAATTTTTACTTTGTTGGATATTTGGAAAGAATTTTAATTCTTCCTCTAATTGTTCTACTGAAAGGTCTCCTTCTTGAAAAACATAATTACCTATTCTCGAATCTCTACCTAAAGCAATCAATAAATGAGGAATCTCAATTAAATTAGATCCCCATTGAGTTTTTATCTGATTCGCATTATCTAACAAAATCTCGAGTTCTTCACCAATAGTAAAGATATCTGAATCATGTATTGGAGTTTCTTCTAAAAAATCCTCGGTTATGTCTAAAACTATATCTTGATCAATTGATAACTTTTCTATAAAAGCAAAAAAATCACTTGAAGTGAACAAAGTATGAATAATATGTTCAATATTAAATTCACTATGATCCCATTTTTTTGCAGTTTCTTCTCCTAATAAAAGGAGATTCCAACTTATATCACTAAAGAGTTCTGGATTTGATGTAAGAGTTTCTCTCATGAACTAAACAAAAGTTATATTTGATCATTCTATTTTCATCTTAATTAAGATTACCTATTATGATCATTTAGAAATTTTTTAAATTATAAGATGAAATTAAAATTTTTTAATTAAAAAAAAAGTATTTGATTTGTTTACAGATTATTTTGAAATTGACCTTCATATTGAGAAGAGCTTCAAGTACTTGTTTTGAAATCAAAAAAAAATATTTGATTATCTTCTTTATATTTCAGATATTAGCCAAATTCTTCACCTATTTATAGGATTTAAATAGCATAAATTAAATTGTGAAAGAAACTATTGATTTCCTGATTGACACTATTGAAGCCAGGCAAGTGCTTGATTCAAGAGGAAACCCCACCGTTGAAGCTGAAGTGTTTTTAGAATGTGGAGCTATTGGTAGAGCAATAGTTCCTAGCGGTGCAAGCACTGGTGCGCATGAAGCACATGAATTAAGAGATGGAGGTTCAAAATATATGGGGAAAGGAGTATTAAATGCTGTTAATAAAATTCATGAGACAATTTCTCCTGCCTTATGTGGCTTATCAGCTTTAGACCAAACAAGTATTGATAACTTAATGATTGAAATTGATGGAACTCCTAATAAATCTAGTTTGGGAGCTAACTCAATTCTTGCAGTTAGTCTAGCTAATGCTAAAGCCGCCTCAAATGCTTTAGATTTGCCGTTGTATAGGTATCTGGGAGATCCACTATCTAATCTTCTGCCAGTACCGCTTATGAATGTAATTAATGGTGGAGCTCATGCACCTAATGGTCTTGATTGCCAAGAATTCATGCTTGTACCTCATGGGGTGAAAACTTTTAGTGAATCGCTAAGGATAGGTACTGAAATATTTCATTCACTTAAATCTTTGCTAGATAAAAAAGGTTTATCTACAGCTGTTGGAGATGAAGGTGGTTTTGCTCCAGAATTATCATCTAGTGAAGCAGCAGGAGATTTGCTTTTAGAAGCTATTCAAAAGGCAGGATTTATCCCTGGTCAACAAGTATCGTTGGCATTAGATGTTGCTAGTACTGAATTTTATAAAGATGGCTTGTATATTTATGAAGGAAAAAATTTAACTAGCTCTCAAATGATTGCTTATCTTTCAAGTTTAGTTTCAAATTATCCAATAGTATCTATAGAAGATGGATTAGCAGAAGATGATTGGGAGGGATGGTCTGCCTTAAACAATGAGATTGGGAACAAGGTTCAATTGGTAGGTGATGATTTATTCGTTACGAATACTGAGAGGTTAAGAAAAGGAATATTAGAAAAATCTGCAAATTCAATTCTAATAAAGGTAAATCAAATTGGAACATTAACAGAAACTTTGGAGGCTATGGATCTGGCTAAAAGTGCTGGTTTTACAAGTGTTATCAGTCATAGAAGCGGCGAGACTGAAGATACAACAATTGCTGATTTATCTGTGGCAACGAGATCTGGTCAAATTAAAACTGGCTCTTTGAGCAGAAGCGAGAGAATTGCTAAGTACAATAGGCTCTTAAGGATTGAGGAAGAGTTGGGTAGTCAAGCAAGATTTGCGGGTGGTTTAGGATTAGGTCCAAAAAATATATAGTGTCTATTGCTTAAGCTTTTCTATTCGTGAACCTTTTCTCATATTGAGTTGACACTTTATCCAATCAATACTTATTGGCGCAGCAAAAATTAAAGGTAAGATCGCAAAATTATTTTGGTTGTTTGTTACCAGTAAAGCTGATGCAATGGATAAGCTTCCTATAAGAATCGAATGACCCAATGTTTTTTGAGCAGTAAACATTTTCTTAAATTGCCTATCAGATTCGCCCATCCTTACTTGTAGTTGTAAATCACCCTGTTCTAATCTCTCTAAACTCTCATCAATTCTTTTAGGGATGCCTACAGCTTTTGAACCTAACTCCCCTACTTGTCTCCCAAATTGGTTAATTAAATCGTTAGGCGTTTGATTGTTAGAAGTCATTAGATCAATTAGATAAGGCTTGGTAATTGATACAAGGTTAAACCCTGGATCTAACATTCTACCTACACCTTCAAAAGTTGAAAGTGCTCTCATTACAAATATTAAATCAACTGGTAGCTGAAAAGGAGTTTCATAAACAAGTTCGTATAAATCTCCAGAAAGTTTTTCGATGATGTTAGGACTAAACGGCGGGGTTAGAGCTTCTTTTAGCATTAATCTAACTAATCTTCTAACTGGTCCTACATCTATATCTTTAGAAATTAAGCCTGCTTGCTGAAGTTGAGTAACTAGTGATGATGCATCTCTTAATGCTGCAGATTGAACCATAGATCCCAAGCTTACTTGTAGATTATTTGAAATATTGCCCATCATTCCAAAATCATAAAAGATTAATTTTCCTGAATTTGAAACGGCTAGATTCCCTGGATGAGGATCAGCATGAAAAAAACCATAATTTACTAGCTGTTTTAAATAGCTAATTGCACCTATTTCTGCAATCTTTGGTAAGTCAATATTAATAGAGTTTAATTTTTCGATATCACTTATTTTTGTACCTTCTAACAAACTTAAACAAAGAACTTTTTCATTACTCAAGTCCCAAATTACTTCAGGTACTTCTACGTTTTCATCATCAAGAAATTGTTGCCTAAATCTTGCAGCATATTGAGCTTCACATTTAAAATCTAGTTCTTTCATAAGAACTTTTCTACACTCTTTAGCTATTTCAACCCAATTTCTTCCTCGACTCCAATTCTTATTCTTTTGGAGTATGAAAGCAATCTGTTGCATTATATTCAAATCGATTATGAATAAATTCTTTAGATTCGGTCTTTGAACTTTAAATACAACTTTCTTACCATTTTGCAAAGTAGCTTTGTGAACTTGAGCTAAAGAAGCTGATCCAATTGGGAGAGTATTAATTTGTTTAATTTCTGAGAACTTCTGTCCTAATTCATTTTTGATAATTTCTTCAACTTTTGGGTATTCAAACTGGGGAACTTGATCTTGTAACTTTGATAATTCTTGTATCCAAGTGTTAGGTATTAAATCAGGCCTTGCAGATAATAGTTGACCAATTTTGATAAAAGCCGAACCAAGTTTAATTAATTGATTAGTAAGCCACCTAGCTCTTTTTATTTGAACTTTATTTTTTTTATCTCTACTAGTTTGAAAAATTTTGAATATTAAACTATCTAGCCATAAATTGACTAAAAGTAGAATAAGTGTTTTCCAAATAAAGAAGCCTCTTTTGATTTTCTGTATTCGATTTTTTAATTTATGATTTCTCATTAATTTTTATTATTCATTTGCATATTGACCTGTTCAATTTTTTCTTTAATCTCTTCTACTATTCTCAAGACTTCAGCTACATTTGGGTCTTTATATGATTCTGAACTATTAGTGTTGTTATTTTTAATTTTACTCATTTCTTTTTCCATTCTTGCAGCTTCTTCAATAATTGCTTCTTTTAGCGTATCGAATTCTTTTTTAATTATTTCTGGAGCATCTTGAGCAATATTTGTTGCTTCTTCAATTTTTTCTACAACTATTTCGTTTAATTTTTCAGTTACCTTTTTAATAGCTGCTTTTAAAAGATAATCAGAATTCGTCATAA
>QCTP01000032.1 GCA_003211115.1 Prochlorococcus sp. AG-673-M19 | reverse complement strand
ATATGAATCAACTTTTGGTCCAGGCAATTGTCCCCCTTCGCCTGGCTTAGCTCCTTGAGCCATCTTGATTTCAAGTTGCTTGCCACTTCTTAAATATTCTGGAGTAACCCCAAATCTTCCAGAAGCTATTTGTTTAATTGCTGAGCAAGCAGTATCTCCATTTTCAAGACCCTTTATAAAAGGTAATGTGGCTGATTTTGTATTCTCATCAATATCATTTAATACGTTAAAGCGAGCAGGATCTTCACCTCCTTCGCCGCTGTTACTTTTACCTCCAATTCTATTCATTGCAACTGCTAATACTTCATGAGCTTCTCTTGATAATGCTCCTAAACTCATACCTCCTGTACAGAACCTTTTGCATATTGATTCGACACTTTCAACCTGATCTATTGGAATACTTTTCTTCTTGGAATTAATTGTTAGTAAATCTCTTAAAGAAGTAATTGGTCTATTCCGAATTAGTGTTTTATAAGTTTCGAAATGATTGTATCCTGGGCCTTGCTTTAGAGCGGAATGTAGAACCTTAGACATTTCAGGGTTATTAGAATGATATTCTCCATTATTTCTAAATTGAACAAATCCTAGAAACTCTAATTTTTTTAGATCGATTTCTGGATATGCTTTTGTATGTATTGCAAGTGATTCATTTGCAAGTTCTTTCAAAGTGATTCCTGCAATTCGACTTGTTGTTCCATCGAAGGCAATTTTTATTAAATCAGAACCGATCCCAACAGCCTCAAAAATTTGAGCACCATGATAGCTAGATAAAAGAGAAATTCCTATTTTAGAAAGTATTTTTCTTAGACCGTCTTCCAAAGCTTTTTTGATATTTTTCTGAACTTCTTCAATAGATATTGGATTAATTTTTTTACTAGCTATAAGTTTTTGGGTTTTTGGATGTTGTAACCAATGTCTGCCAGATTCAAGTGTTAACCATGGGCAAACAGCGCTAACTCCATAACCAATTAAACAAGCTAGATGATGCGTACTCCAACATTGTCCAGTTTCAATTATGAGCGAGGCTTTTAATCTTATTTCTTTTTTAAGCAGATAATGATGAATTGCACCTACAGCTAATAAAGGAGGAATAAAACTTTTTTTTGAATTCACTCCCTTATCAGAGATGATTATTAAAGAACTGCCTTCATTTATTGAAATCTCGCTTAATTTACATATTTCTTCTAATTTTTTTTCAAAACCTTTAATACCTTCCTCAATATCAAATAAACTTGAAATTGTTTTAGATTTAATTTCTGATTCTTTGAGCGAATTTAATTCTTGTTCATTAATAATTGGGCTTTTTAGATGAATAAAAGGTTTAATATTTTTTGTTTCAAAGGGGGAACATCTTTCTCCAAGATGCATTTCTAAGCTCATTACTAATTTTTCTCTTAAAGGATCTATTGGAGGATTAGTAACTTGTGCAAATCTTTGTTTGAAGTAATCGTATAAAATATGAGGCTTTGAAGAAAGCACCGCTAATGGGATGTCGTCGCCCATGCAATATGTCGGTTCTTTAGAAAGAGAAGCCATTGAATCAAGAATTAGATCATTATCTTCTGAAGAAAAACCGTAAGCAGTTTGCTGTTGAAGCAGTTCAAGATCTTTTAAAAAGCAAGTATCAATCCATTCACTGTTTTGGAGTTTTACAATTCTTTGTTTCAACAGGTCGCGATAGCTTTCTCTTTTAGCAGCCTGTGATTTAACATCCCAATTCCTCAAAATCTTATTCTTAAGAAAATCTACTGCGAGCATTTGACCAGGACCTAAGCGTCCTTTTTCTGTAATTCTTTTTTCTTCAATATCTACTACTCCTGTTTCTGAACCCATTATCACAAACCCATCATTTGTTATTGAATATCTTGCAGGTCTTAACCCATTCCTATCTAAAGTTGCCCCAACAAAATCGCCATCTGCAAATACTAATAGAGCAGGACCGTCCCAAGCTTCTTGGAGACTAGCTGAGTATTCATAAAATGCTTTTATATCATCTCTTAATTCAAGTTCTGGTTGATCTCTAAATGCCTCTGGAACAAGTCCTAACAAAGAATCAGTTATTGGTTTGCCTGAACGAATATTAATTTCTAGAGTTGCATCAAGATTTGATGAATCACTTTTATTTATATCAACAATTGGTTTGATTTCTCTAGATAATGCACCCCAATAGTCATCAATATGTGTTTCTGATGCTTTCGCCCAATTAATATTTCCTAAGAGTGTATTGATTTCTCCATTATGCCCTAAGAACCTCATTGGCTGAGCAAGAGGCCATTTTGGCAAAGTGTTTGTGCTAAATCTTCGATGGTAAACAGAAAATGAAACTTTAAAATCCTCTTTCTTTAAATCTTCATAAAATTCTGATAAAACTTCAGATCTAACCATCCCTTTATAAACAACTGTTTTGGAACTAAGCGAAGCGAAATAAAATTCACAATCGCCAACCGCATTTTTTGTATTTTCTCTTATTCTTTTTTCTATTCTTTTTCTTAGTTGAAATAAGCGCATCTCAATATCTTGACTATCATCTTTTCCCAAAAAAATGATCCATTGACTTATCGATGGAGCGTTTGCTTTTGCTAAAGGTCCCAATGTTTCATTTTTAACAGGTACGTTTCTCCAAAATGTTTTTTTGAAATTTAGTTTTTTAGCTTCTTCATCACATATTGATTTTGACTCTTTGACTTTTAAGTCATTATTTGGCATAAAAATCATACCCAAACCCCTTTTCTCATAAGGGTCGGTAATTAAATTTAATTCTTTATCTAAAAATGTCCAAGGAATTGAACATAAAATTCCAGCTCCATCTCCTGAATCACTATCTCCTCCGCATCCTCCTCTATGTTCCATACAATTAAGTCCTTTAAGAGATTGTTTTAATATCCAATTACTTTCTTTACCTTCAATATTTGCTATAAAACCTACTCCACATGCATCTTTTTCTCCAATTATTCCATTTGGAGAATAACTATCTTGATATGGTTCAATGCTTCTTTTGATACTTTCTCGCATGGATTATTTAACTATAAAAAAATTTGTATTTACTTCTATTATAAAAATAAAAATCCAAATAAAACTAAAAATAATGAAGAATTGCTAAACAAATTTAAATTTCAATTTTAAATTAAAAAATTAAAAAAAACTTTTGATGTGACTCGTAAAAGGTTATGATGTTTTGATAAGTATTTTTTATCTATAGATATAGATGCCGACCATTTCACAATTAATTGGATCAGAAAGAAAACGTCTGACAAGAAAAACAAAATCTCCTGCACTTAAATCTTGTCCAGAGAGAAGAGGTGTATGTACAAGAGTTTATACATCTACTCCTAAGAAACCTAATTCTGCCTTAAGAAAAGTTGCTAGAGTTAGATTAACTTCAGGTTTTGAGGTTACGGCATATATTCCAGGTATTGGTCATAATTTACAAGAACACTCAGTTGTTCTTCTAAGAGGTGGAAGAGTTAAAGATTTGCCAGGAGTAAGATATCATATAATAAGAGGAACTTTAGATACTGCAGGAGTCAAAGATAGACGTCAATCCAGATCTAAATATGGAGCAAAAGCCCCTAAAAATGATTAATTTTAACATTACTTTTTTTTAACATGTCACGTCGTAATGCAGCAGTAAAAAGACCGGTTTTACCAGATCCACAATTTAATAGTCGTCTTGCCTCAATGATGATTTCTAGACTTATGAAACATGGTAAAAAATCTACTGCTCAAAAAATATTATCAGATGCTTTTTCTCTAATAAGTGAAAGAACAGGCGGAAATGCTGTGGAGTTATTTGAAACAGCAGTAAAGAACGCAACTCCTTTAGTTGAGGTAAGAGCTAGAAGAGTTGGTGGTGCTACTTATCAAGTACCTATGGAAGTGCGTCAAGAAAGAGGTACAGCAATGGCACTAAGATGGCTTGTTACTTTTTCAAGAGGAAGAAACGGAAAAAGTATGTCGCAAAAATTAGCTGGTGAATTAATGGATGCAGCTAATGAGACTGGTAGCGCAGTAAAGAAAAGGGAAGACACTCATAAAATGGCAGAAGCTAATAAAGCTTTTGCTCACTACAGATACTAATTTCGACCAAAATGGTCCTTAATTAGTTTATTATTAAACAAAAGTTTATTTGATCAAATAAACTGTAGCTATTTAGCAATTCATTCTATTTGGAGTTTTAACATTGGCACGCGACTTTCCCCTTGAACGAGTAAGGAACATAGGTATAGCCGCTCATATTGATGCTGGTAAAACAACAACAACTGAAAGAATACTTTTTTATTCAGGAGTTGTTCATAAAATCGGAGAAGTACATGACGGTGCTGCTGTAACCGACTGGATGGCTCAAGAAAGAGAGAGAGGAATTACTATTACAGCTGCTGCTATTTCTACAAGTTGGCAGGACCACAGAATTAATATTATTGATACTCCAGGTCACGTTGATTTTACGATCGAAGTGGAGAGATCTATGAGGGTTTTAGATGGAGTAATAGCTGTATTTTGTGCTGTAGGTGGAGTTCAGCCACAATCAGAGACTGTTTGGCGTCAAGCCGATAGATATTCTGTTCCAAGGATGGTTTTTGTAAATAAAATGGATAGGACAGGAGCAGACTTCTTAAAAGTAAATCAACAAATCAAGGACCGTCTCAAAGCAAATGCCTTTCCAATACAACTTCCAATAGGTGCAGAAGGTGATCTTACAGGAATTATAGATTTAGTTAGTAATAAAGCTTATTTATACAAAAATGATTTAGGCACTGATATTGAAGAGGCACCAATTCCCGAAGATATGAAGGATGAGGCAATGGAATGGAGAAGTAAATTAATGGAAAGTGTTGCAGAGAACGATGAAGAATTAATTGAAATATTTTTAGATAAGGGAGAGTTAACTGAAGACCAACTAAAAAAAGGTATCAGAGAGGGAGTTCTCAAGCATGGTTTAGTTCCTGTTTTATGTGGATCAGCATTCAAAAATAAAGGGGTTCAATTAGTTCTAGACGCTGTTGTTGATTATTTACCGGCTCCAGTTGATGTGAAGCCAATTCAGGGTGTTTTACCAAATGGTAAAGAAGATATCAGGCCATCAGATGATAATGCCCCTTTCAGTGCATTAGCATTCAAAGTAATGTCAGATCCCTACGGAAAATTAACATTTGTAAGAATGTATTCTGGTGTACTTTCAAAAGGTAGTTATGTCATGAATTCAACAAAGGATGCTAAAGAGAGAATTTCTCGTTTAGTCATATTAAAAGCTGATGAGAGGGAAGAAGTTGATGAATTAAGAGCCGGTGATTTAGGTGCTGTTCTAGGGTTGAAGAACACAACCACAGGAGACACCTTATGTAATACAGATGACCCAATAGTTCTAGAAACTTTATTTATTCCTGAACCTGTAATCTCGGTTGCTGTTGAACCAAAAACTAAAGGCGATATGGAAAAGCTTTCTAAAGCTTTACAAGCATTATCTGAAGAGGATCCAACCTTCAGAGTAAGTACAGATCAAGAGACAAATCAAACTGTTATTGCAGGTATGGGTGAATTACATTTAGAAATACTTGTAGATAGAATGTTGAGAGAGTTTAAAGTTGAAGCAAATATCGGTGCTCCTCAGGTTTCTTACAGAGAGACAATTAGATCAAGTTCTAAGGGTGAAGGTAAGTATGCAAGACAAACAGGAGGTAAAGGTCAATATGGACATGTAGTAATAGAAATGGAGCCTGCTGAAGTTGGAAAAGGTTTTGAATTTGTTAACAAAATCGTAGGTGGAACAGTTCCAAAAGAATATATTGGACCAGCTTCAAATGGTATGAAAGAAACCTGTGAATCTGGTGTTCTTGCCGGTTATCCGCTGATTGATGTAAAAGTAACACTAGTCGATGGTTCGTTCCACGATGTAGACTCATCTGAAATGGCCTTCAAAATTGCAGGTTCAATGGCTTTTAAAGATGGGGTTAAAAAATGCAATCCTGTCCTCTTAGAGCCTATGATGAAAGTCGAGGTCGAAAGTCCTGATGATTTTCTTGGATCTGTAATTGGTGATCTTTCCTCTAGGAGAGGTCAAGTCGAAGGACAATCTGTCGATGACGGATTGTCTAAAGTACAGGCCAAAGTGCCTTTAGCCGAAATGTTCGGTTATGCTACTCAACTCCGATCAATGACTCAAGGTCGGGGTATATTTTCAATGGAGTTCGCAAATTATGAGGAAGTTCCTCGTAATGTTGCTGAAGCTATCATTTCCAAGAATCAGGGCAACTCCTGATCTCTAAACTAAACACTCTTTAACCCTCGATTCTTTAATTCAAATGGCTCGCGAGAAGTTCGAAAGGAACAAACCACATGTCAACATAGGTACTATTGGCCACGTTGACCATGGAAAAACAACCCTGACTGCTGCTATCACAAACGTTCTAGCTAAAAAAGGTCAAGCACAAGCTCAAGATTATGGAGACATTGATGGTGCTCCAGAAGAAAGAGAACGTGGCATAACAATTAATACTGCACACGTTGAATACGAAACTGAAGGCAGACATTATGCCCATGTTGATTGTCCAGGTCATGCTGATTATGTAAAAAACATGATCACTGGAGCTGCCCAGATGGATGGCGCAATTTTAGTTTGTGCTGCCACAGATGGTCCTATGGCTCAAACAAAAGAACATATCCTATTAGCTAAACAAGTTGGTGTGCCTGCATTAGTTGTTGCATTGAAT
>QCTP01000031.1 GCA_003211115.1 Prochlorococcus sp. AG-673-M19 | reverse complement strand
GAACTCCATTATCCGCTTTTTCAAAAATACGTTCAAATGGTTTGATAGCAATAAACCTTGAAGAAGGAGATGCTTTAACGTGGGTTAGATTATCAACAGAGGGAGATAGTGTATTAATTGGATCAAGTAGAGGAATGACTATTCATTTCAGGTTAGATATTAATGAATTAAGACCTCTAGGTAGAACGGCGAGAGGTGTTAAATCTATGAACTTAAAAGATGGAGATAAACTTGTTTCTATGGATGTTTTAACTTCTGACTTAGTTGATCAACTAGCGAAGATAGAAAATGAAAATGAAAATGAAGAAGATCTTGAAAATAATTCTTCAAATGGTCCTTGGGTATTAGTAGCCAGTGCTTTTGGTCTAGGAAAGAGAGTGCCAGTGACCCAATTTAGATTACAAAAAAGAGCAGGTATGGGCTTAAGAGCAATAAAATTCAGACTCAAAGATGATTCTCTTATCGGACTTAAAGTCCTTGGAGAGGGTGAAGAATTAATTTTTGTTACCGAGAGGGGAGTAATAGTTAGGACAAATGCGGATAAAATTTCGCAACAATCAAGAGCTGCTACAGGGGTAAAATTACAAAGGCTAGACGATGGTGATCATTTATCTGAAGTAGTGTTAGTACCTCATGAACAAATTGATGATTCAGATCAATTAATTTCTGAAGAAGAATAGCTTTAACAAAGTAGGAGATTTAACAGTTCCCATGGAAATACTAGATATATTAATTTTAGGTTCTGGACCTGCAGCATTATGTTTAGCTTCAGAATTAGCCAAACAAAATCTTAATATTAAGTGTATATCAACTAAATCTCCTTATGAAAAGTGGGAGAATACTTATGGGATATGGGCATCTGAATTAGAAGAATTAGGTCTAGAGTTTTTGTTATCTCATAGATGGTCAAAAACTGTGAGCTACTTTGGAAATGGAATAAATAATAAAGGAAATAATCCTACAAAACATTGTTATGATTATGGATTAATAAATCAGGAAGCTTTTCAAAATGAACTTCTTAAGTCATGCAAAGGTATTCAATGGTTGAATGAAACTGCAAAATTAATTAAATCAGATAACCAAATATCTGAAGTAATTTGTTTTTCAGGCTTAACTCTAAAAGCAAGATTAGTAATTGATGCAAGTGGACACAAGAGTAAATTTATTAAGAGGCCATTTTTAAAAAACGTTGCCCAGCAAGCTGCTTATGGGATAGTAGGTAAATTTTCTTCTCCTCCTGTAAATAAAGATCAATTTGTCTTAATGGATTTTCGTTCTGACCATTTAAATAATGACGAGTTATTAGCATCTCCCTCTTTTCTTTACGCAATGGATCTTGGGTGTGAAACTTATTTTGTTGAGGAGACTTCATTAGCTAGTTATCCTGCCCTCTCTCAAGATCACCTAAAAAAAAGACTTTTAAATAGATTAAGAAATAAAGGAATAAAAGTAGAGGAAATTATTCATGAGGAGAATTGCTTATTCCCTATGAATTTGCCACTGCCATATAAAAATCAATCAGTTCTTGGTTTTGGAGGGGCAGCAAGCATGGTTCATCCTGCATCTGGATATATGATTGGATCTTTATTAAGAAGAGCTCCACTACTTGCCAAAAAGCTAGCATTCTTTTTGAAAGAACCAAACTATAGTTCACTAGAATTGGCCACAAGAGGATGGTCAGTCTTATGGCCATATGAATTAACTCAAAGACATAGACTTTACCAATATGGTCTCCAGAGATTAATGAGCTTTGATGAGAGTAGATTAAGAAGCTTCTTTTCAAATTTCTTCAAATTATCAACGAAAGAATGGGTAGGTTTTCTTACCAATACACTTCCATTACCTAAATTAATTTATGTAATGAGTAAGATGTTTATCAATTCACCTCTAAAAGTTAAGCTTGGGATGTTAAATATAAAATGAAATTTTTTACAACTGCCAATCTTTAATTTTTATACCAGGAAATATCTTATCTTCTTCTTCAATATCTTCAAGAAATTTATAGTCAATAAAAGTTTTCTTTTCTATCATATCGATTAATTTCCAGAATCTTGAAAGGTGTCTATCAATTCTTTCTTTAGCTAGTTCAGTTGTAGTACCTGCTCTTAAGATAAAACTCCAATCCGAAGATTCTGAAAGCAGTAACTCTCTTGCAGCTTGCTTTAATAATCTTAAAGAAAAATCATCATTAAACTTTCTTGCACATAATTCAACAAAAACAGAACCTGCTTTTGTAATTTTTGGAACTATCCATGCATTTTTATCATTAAGCCAGTAGTTATGATATCCCCCCTGACCCCAACTTGATGGAGAAGGATCACAAATTTGAAGATTAGGTTTTTCAAGAAGAATTTCCTTCAGGTTTGTAAGCTTAATAGAATAATTAGTAGATTTTTTAAGAATAAATTCAATAAACATTGGTCCTTCATACCACCAATGTCCAAACAATTCAGCATCAAACGGAGCAATTAACAAGGGGTCGAATGATGAAGACATGGTCAGATTTTTTAACTGTTTAGATCTTGACAAAAGATAAATATCCGCATGTTCTTCAACTTTTTTAATAGCTTCATCCTCTACATAAAATTCTTTTTTATCTAATAAGGCTTTATTATCTGTAATCTTATGAAATTTTAATCCTAAAGGCCTACTTGTTGGAATGCCTTTCTTTTGAAGTTCTGAGGGAGATAAGTCCCAACCCAAGTCTTTATGAAATTCTCTATAAACAGGATTTCCTGGGAATCCTTCTCTGGATGACCAAACTGGTAAAGTTGATTCACTATCTCTCCCAAAAAAAGCTACCCCTTTGTTTGAACAAATAGGAGCATAAACTCCATACCGAGGCCTTGGAGATCCATTCAAAATACCATGAGCATCTAAAACTGCATATCTAATTCCGCAACTAAATAACATTTCATCTAGATTTTCATAATAAGCGCACTCAGGTAGCCAAATACCCAATGGTCTTGAGCCAAATATAACTTCATGACTTCTGATAGCAGTATTTATTTGACCTAATACAGTTTCAGGATTTTCTCTAAGGATTGGTAAATATCCATGGGTAGCTGCGCAAGTAAGGATATCTAAATTTCCAGTTATATTTAGATTTTTAAATCTCTCTATTAAATTTCCAGAACATTTTTCCCAATATAAATAATTGTTTTTAATATTTCTCATAAGAAATTCAGAAGCAACCTTTTCTTTATCAGATAAATCAGTCAAAAATTCTATTCTTGTTTTTATCCATGATGAGAATTTTTTTTGTATTTGTTTATTTTGAAGAAGAGACAGTAAGGTTGGAGATAAACTAAGAGTTAATTTTGTATTGTTAATATCTTGTTTTTTGCAACCTTCCATTACTTGTAGCAATGGAATATAACATTCAAGTATTGCTTGGAATAGCCAATCTTCTTCTAAAGAATTTTTTTCATGTTTTCTAACATATGGAAGATGAGCATGTAGAACAATTGCCAATCTTCCTAAGTGATTTTTATTAGGGAAAGGCCCATCCATAGTTTTTTATTATTTATGAGTAAAGTTTATAAAGTATCAAAATTTACCTTTAGGCAAATATTTAATTATTTATTTTTTATAAAGAATACTTTATTTACTAATATAAATACTTTTTATTTATAAAAATTTAACCAATAATTAATGAGAATTGTTTCCCTAAAATTCAGTTAAATTAATCCAGATCTAGTATTTTTTTTTTATTTGGCTTAATATAAGTAAAATGGTATTTAGCTAATGTCCAAAGATCCAGGCAGGATATTGATCTTTGATACAACTCTAAGAGATGGAGAGCAATCTCCTGGTGCAAGTTTAAATCTTGAAGAGAAGTTGGCAATTGCTCACCAATTAGCCAGATTGGGAGTAGATGTTATTGAAGCAGGATTCCCTTTTGCTAGTCCTGGAGATTTTAAAGCAGTTAATAAAATTGCGGAAGTAGTGGGAGGAGAAAATGGTCCAATAATTTGTGGTTTAGCCAGGGCATCTTTAAATGATATAAAAGCTTGTTACGAAGCAATAAGCCCTGCCCCAAAAAAAAGGATACATACTTTTATAGCTACAAGCGATATCCACCTTAAACATAAACTTAGAAAGTCAAGAAAAGACGTTCTTTCTATCGTTCCAGAAATGGTTAGTCAGGCTAAATCTCTAGTTGATGATGTTGAATTTTCTTGCGAAGATGCCTCAAGGAGTGATCCAGATTTTCTTTATGAAGTAATTCAACTTGCAATATCATCAGGTGCTACAACAATTAATATCCCAGATACAGTTGGCTTCACAACTCCTAGTGAATTTGGGAAGCTTATTTTTGATATCAATAATAATGTTCCAAATATTGATGAAGCTATTATTTCGGTTCATGGGCATAATGATTTAGGTTTGGCAGTTGCTAATTTTCTTGAAGCAGCAAAAAATGGAGCAAGGCAATTAGAATGCACAATAAATGGAATAGGTGAAAGAGCAGGAAATGCCTCTTTAGAAGAATTAGTAATGGCATTACATGTGAGAAAAAGTTTTTTTAATAGTTTCTTTGGAAGAAGTCCTGATTCACCTACTCCTTTAACAGCTATAAGAACAGAAGAAATAACAAAAACTTCTCGATTAGTATCAAACTTAACGGGAATGAATGTTCAGCCTAATAAAGCAATTGTTGGAGCAAATGCTTTTGCTCATGAGTCAGGAATTCATCAAGATGGAGTACTAAAAAATAGACTTACTTATGAAATTATTGATGCGAAGACTGTAGGTTTGAATGATAATAAAATTTCATTAGGGAAACTTAGTGGTAGAAGTGCAGTAAGAGCAAGATTAGAGGAAATGGGGTACGATTTAAGTAGAGAAGATTTGAATGATGCTTTTGCTCGTTTCAAAGATCTGGCTGACAGAAAAAGAGAAATTACTGATAGGGATTTAGAAGCTATAGTTAGCGAGCAGGTTCAACTACCGGAATCAAAATTTCAACTAAGTCATGTTCAAGTAAGTTGCGGGAGTTTATCTAAACCTACTGCTACAGTAACTCTTATAAATACAGAAGATCATACAGAAGAGACTGCTGTTGCAATAGGTACTGGACCTGTAGATGCAGTTTGCGAAGCACTAAATGCATTAGCTAAAGTTCCAAATGAGCTAATAGAGTTTTCAGTAAAATCTGTAACGGAAGGAATAGATGCATTAGGGGAGGTTACAATAAGAATAAGGAACAAGAATAAAATATATTCAGGACATTCTGCTGATACAGATGTAGTTGTAGCTGCTGCTAATGCTTTTGTAAATGCTTTAAACAGGCTGATTTTTTCAGAGAAAAAAAATTCTATTCACCCTCAATTTGATAATTTAGAAAATTCTGAAAAAAAACTATTCTCAAATCGCAAAAATTAATTTAGTTTTGGGATTATTAAGTTTATATAAAAACCAGTAACCCAATAATGTAGATTAAAGCTTTAAGTAATAGTTAATCAAATAAAATAATGAGAGAAAGGGTATTAGGATATTGGACTCTTGCATGGGTTGGCTTGATAAGTAATATCGTTGCTTTACCCATAATAGCTTTAATAATAAGTTATGGTCCCACACTCAAAGTGGCTAACATTACTCTAGCTATAAGCCTTGGATGGCCTTCAGCGATAGTTGGAATAGTCTCTTCTTCTGCTCTTTTAGCGGAAAAGAAATGGGGTGTTACTTTAACACTGGTTTCTCTTTCAATGATAATTTCTGGTATGGCGCCGTATTCTATTTTTCGATTAGTTACTCTTAAAGATATTTTTGGAATTGGTGGTTTTACACTTCTATATACTTTATTTGCCATCTTGGTATTAATTTATTGGTGCAACCCAAAACATCGAAGAAATATTAGATTTTAAAATTACAAAACTAAGAAAAAGTATTATTCTTTGTGGTGGGATATTGAATTCTTCTATGTCTAATTCTTTTCCAAACATTTAAAAAAGATTTTTTTATGAGGAAAATTTCTCCCTTGGATAAATTACTATCATCTAACTGACCATCTGCTTTCCTAGCACTAACTAATTTGGATATTGTTTCTTTTGCTTCAAAATCAGAAGCATTTATATCCATTGCCCTTAATGCAGCTTCACATCCATCCGCAAGCATCAAGATAGCCGTTTCTTTAGATTGAGGGATAGGTCCTTTATATCTGAAATCATTTTCATTTATATTAAGTTTTTTCTCTTGAGCTTTATTAAGAAAATATCCCATTTTTAGAGTTCCTTGATGTTCCGGGATAAAATCAGCTATGGGTTTTGGCAATCTATTTTTTCTTGCAAACTTTAGACCTTCATCAACGTGGGCTTGTAAAACCTCCGCACTTTTTAAAGGATCATCAATTTCATCATGCGGATTTTTTGATCCATCTTGATTCTCAATAAACCAATTTGGTGCATGCAATTTACCAACATCATGATATAAAGCTCCAGTTTTAATAAGATCAATATCTCCACCTATCATTCTTGTCGCTTCTTCAGCTAAACCACATATCAAAAGAGTATGTTCAAAAGTTCCTGGGGCTTCAATAGATAGTCTTCTAATGAGAGGTTTCTCCTTATCAGCCAATTCTAATAATCTTGCTTTCGTTAATAATCCAAATATTGACTCAAAGATAGGAATTAACAAAATAGTAATAAGCAGAATAATTGCTAATAAGAGCGAATCCGAGAATATTTGCCCATTTGAAGCAAAAAACTCTTGATTATCTACTGAAGAAGTTTGAGCATTACCAATTAATAACCATTGAGCAAGAAATGCTCCCAAAGGAACAAATATTGATAATTGAAGTAGCTGTGCTCGACTTCTTATTTTTCCTCCAAGAACAGAAATAATGCAAGAGCAGATTAATGTTATTACTAATAAATTACTATTGATTTCAATTATTGAATCAGGCCAGCTTAGACTTGCTATTGATACCCACGCTAAAGCAGTTATTGTTCCCATTCCTTGAGAAATAATTAAGGCAGGAGGAACGATAATCGACAATGGGCTAAGTTCAGATCCAAAAAAATTTTTTATAGCCTGAACTAACAATAGAAGGGAAATAATTAAGAGAATTTGTCTTGAGTTGATAGTTGGATTTTCCTTTCTAGAAACTAGTATTAAAAAACCACAGCTTATTAGAACCTCAACGAAAGATACACTCCAAGAAACAATAACCGAACCTTGCAAAGATGGGACAAGCAGTAGTTTAAAAGAGGAAATTATGGCAATAACA
>QCTP01000030.1 GCA_003211115.1 Prochlorococcus sp. AG-673-M19 | reverse complement strand
CACATCACCACTACTAGAAAAAGCATGGGCTGAAGAAGCAGGTCTAGGTTGGATAGGCAAAAATAGTAATGTTATTAATAAAAAGTATGGGTCATGGCTTACTTTAGGTTTTATGATTCTCACTAAAGACCTTACTCCTGACTCTTCATCCCAATCTCTTTGTGGAAAATGCGAAAAGTGCATTGAAAAATGCCCAACAAATGCAATAACAGAACCTTTTGTGGTGGATTCTAACTTATGCATTGCTTACCATACTATAGAAAATAGAAATCAAAGTTTTCCAGAACACATAGAAAAAAATTTGGATGGGTGGATCGCAGGTTGTGATATTTGCCAAGATGTATGCCCATGGAATAAAAAAGTTCCTTTTAATAAAAGTATTGAAGCTCTTCCAAAAAAATGGATTAAAAATCTTAATGTTGAATCGCTTAGGTGGGATGAAAAAAAATGGGAAAAAAATCTTCAAGGCACTACATTAAAAAGAATAAAGCCCTGGATGTGGAAACGAAATATTAAAGCAATGCTAAAATAGATATAAAACATGAATAATTCTTTAATAAGATTATTATTTTTTTTTATCCTGAGTGGTTATTTTTTTACTACTAATAATTTAAAAGCAATAGTTCCATATTATTTTTTCCCAGAAACCAAAAATTTAAAACGAGAAAGTATCTCAATTGGGAAACAAGCTTATCAACTTCTATATTTTGGACAAATCAAAGAAAGTCTAAATTTGGCAAAATTAGCTGTAAAAATTAATAATAAAAATGAAACTTTATGGGCAATTCTTGCTGAAGCACAAATAGCTAATAAATTATATGATAATGCATTGATTTCCTTAAATAATGCTGAAAAAATTAATCCAAAAAAGAGCGAAATATATTTTGCAAAAGGTAATTTATATTTAAAACTATCTGAAATAAACAAAGCAAAAAATGCTTTTCAAAAAGGTATTAAAATCTTACCTGGAAACTTCAAGGCAATTTTTCAGTTAGGAAATATCTATTTAATGGAAAAAAATTATGAGAAGGCTATAAAACAATTTGACAACGCAATAAAAATCAAAAAAGATTTTTGGCAAGCAATAAATAATAAAGGATTAGCATATTTTGAACTAAACAAAATAAGTATCGCTATCACTTCTTTCCAAAAAGCTATTGCTTTAGAAGAGAACGCAGAACCATTGCTCGCCCTTGCTTCATGTTTAAGAACTAGAGATATTAATGAAGCAATATTTCTCGCAAAAAAAGCTTTAAATAAGGAACCAAATTATGTTGAATATATTTATAGAAAAGAACAACTTTGGGGAGAAAAACTACAATATTCTACTGAACAACTTTTTGAAATCAAGCAACTTAAAAAAGAAATATTATCTGCAAAAACAAAAATAAATAAGTCACTTAATTATTAATACTGGTAAATATTTATTTACCTATTAATCTTAATTTAGTTTATGCAAGCGCACTGTAAGTTTCCTATTTAATGACTAAGGAAAAATTCACTTCGATATCGCTGCAAGAAGAAATGCAACGTTCCTATCTTGAATACGCAATGAGCGTAATAGTTGGACGTGCTTTACCTGACTCTAGAGATGGCCTTAAACCAGTTCAAAGAAGGATTCTGTTCGCAATGCATGAATTAGGACTTACTCCAGATAGACCATTTAGAAAATGTGCAAGGGTTGTTGGTGATGTACTAGGTAAATACCATCCTCACGGAGATCAAGCAGTATATGAAGCATTAGTTAGATTAGTTCAAGATTTTTCCACAAAATATCCCACACTTGATGGACACGGAAATTTTGGATCCGTTGATAATGATCCACCTGCTGCAATGAGGTATACCGAAACACGTCTTGCTCCAATAGCTCATGAATGTTTCCTTGAAGAAATTGGATCTGAAACAGTAAAATACTCTGATAATTTTGATGGTTCACAACAAGAGCCTGAGGTATTACCTGCTCAATTACCATTTTTATTATTAAATGGTTCCTCAGGAATTGCCGTGGGGATGGCTACAAACATTCCTCCACACAATTTAGGTGAGATAGTTGATGGTTTAATTGCTGTAATAAAAGATAAAGATATAAATGACTCGGAATTATCTAAAATTATATTAGGACCTGATTTTCCTACAGGAGGAGAATTAATTTACAATGATGCGATAAAAGAAGTCTACCAAAATGGAAGAGGATCCATAACAGTAAGAGGTGTAATTAAAAATGAAGAGCTTAATTTAGGTAAAGGTAAACATAAAAGAAATGCTCTAATAATATCAGAACTTCCATACCAAATAAGCAAGGCAGGGTGGATTGAAAAACTTGCTGAACTAGTAAATTTAGGAAAAATTGATGGTATTTCTGATATTAGAGATGAAAGTGATAGAGATGGAATGAGAATAGTAATTGAATTAAAAAAAGACTCGAATTCTGAAATAGTTATATCAAATTTATACAAGAAAACGGCATTGCAATCAAATTTTGGGGCAATATTTTTAGCTTTAGTAGATGGTAAGCCTATTCAACTTACTTTGAAGAATTATTTAAATAATTTCTTAGAATTTAGAGAAGAAACAATTAGAAAAAGAACAAATTATTTTCTGAAAATTGCTTCAGAAAAACTTGAGATATTAGAGGGTTTTTCAATTGCAACTAAAAATATAAGAAATATTATTGAAGTTATCCAAAACTCAGAAAATGCAACTGAAGCAAAAACAATATTAATACCAAAGCTTATTCTTACAAGCAAACAAGCAGATGCAGTTTTAAGCATGCCACTTAAGAAGCTAACAAACTTAGAACGCAAGCAAATAGAAATTGACATGAGAGAATTACTTGAAAAAAAAGAGTATCTTAATAATCTTCTTAATAATAGAAATGTATTGCTTCAAACTTTAATAGAAGAACTTCAACACTTAAAGAAAAAATTTAATATTAAAAGAAAAACAAAAATCTTAAAACACGTTAACCAGATTGAAGAAATAGATACTATAAATAATCAGATATTAGAAGAACTTATAATAAAAGAAACAAAAATTTCAATAGATAACAGGTTTTATTTAAAAAAAATACTTTACAGTAGTTACAAAAAATTATTAGATCATGAAAACAAATTCATTGAAAGTAAAAATGTTCAAAAGTTTATATGCGATATTAGTAAAAGTTTAAAAATTATTGGAATTACATCTTTAGGAAAAATTGTTCAAATAAATTGGAAGTTAAATATTGATGGTGATTATAAAATAGATAAAAAGATTTTAGGAAATATAGATCCAAAAGAAATTATAAACTTTCATAATTTAGATAGTAATTTAAAAAATTATTTATGCATTTTGAGTTCGGATGGAAAATTTAAAAAAGTATTATTTGATGAAGACATGCAAAAAAGTACAAGAGTATTTTCAATTATAAAATTAAAAAATTCGCAGAAAATTATAGATTCATTTATCCATAATCAAGAAGAAAAATTAGTGATACTCACATCTATTGGAAGACTTTTCAAATTTAATTTGTGTAATAACTTTTTAAACCCAACTACTAAACAGTCTCAAGGATTATTATTAGTTAATCTTTTACCTAAAGAACAAATAGTTTCTTGTTGTAAAAGTAAAGAAAAAGATATCCTATATTTAGTATCTAAAAAAGGAAAATTTTTTAAATTAAAAATTGACGAAATTTATGATGCCCATAATTCAAAATTAGGTTACATAAATGAAAAAATTCAGCTTAAGAATGACTATTTTATAAAAGTTTTTCCTAGTAATCACTATATTGATATAGAAACAAATAAAAATAAATATGCAAGATTAGACTTGAACAAACTAAATTTAATCTCTGGAAAAAATATGCTAAAAATTGATTTTCTAAATCTAGAAAATGATGAATATCTTGAAAATTGTTCTCGACATGAAAAACTTATAAATTAAGATTTATATTCATTTTCTACCCATTTTAAATACTCTTGATTTACCGTGCCTGTGACGTAAGAACCAGTAAAACAACTCATCTCTAAATCTTTTACCTCAGAGTCATCTATTATAGCTTTTCTCAAATCATCTACAGTTTGATAAACAAGATTATCAATTTCAAGCTTTTCTGCAATTTCAATTATTGTTCTATCATAAGCGATCAATTCATCTCTATTAGGCATATTAATTCCATAAACATGGGGAAATCTGACTGGCGGGGCGGCTGAAGTAAAAAAAACTTTGTTTGCTCCAGCATCTTTTGCCATTTGAACTATTTGTTTTGAAGTCGTACCTCTTACTATTGAATCATCAACTATTAAGACATTTTTATTTTTAAATTCAGTACTCATAGCATTCAACTTTTGCCTTACAGATTGTTTACGTTTTTGATGACCGGGCATTATAAAAGTTCTTCCTACATATCTATTTTTAAAAAATCCTTCTCTATATTCAATACTCAACTGCCTAGCTACTTGCATTGCAGCAGGACGAGAAGAATCAGGAATAGGCATAACAACGTCAACATCTCCAGCATTTATTGTTTGCTTAATTGTTTCAGCTAAATAATCACCCATTTTTAATCGTGCTTTATAAACAGAAATTCCATTCATTACTGAATCTGGTCGAGCTAAATAAACATATTCAAATGAACAAGGAAATAATCTTGGATTTTCAGAACATTGCTTTGAATAAAATTCACCACTATTAGTTATAAAAATTGCCTCACCAGGGTGCACATCTCTAAGAACTTGATAATCATTATTTTCTAATACTAATGACTCGCTTGCCACCATCCACTCCTCTTTGCTTGTAATTGGAGAAATTCTTTTTCCAATTACTAAAGGCCTAATACCATAAGGATCTCTGAAAGCTAACAAGCCATGACCAGAGATTAATGCAATTGAGGCATATGACCCTTGAATTCTCTTATGTAAGGTTTTAACAGCATTAAAAATGATTTCTGGCTGTAAATCTTGATTATGTATTTGATCTTGCAATTCGGTAGCAAATACATTTAATAACATTTCGGTGTCACTTGAAGAATTTGTATGGCGTTTGTCTACATTAAATAATTGTTTTTCTAAATCTCTAGTATTTGTAAGATTTCCATTATGTATTAAAACTATTCCGTATGGCGCATTAACATAAAAAGGCTGTGCTTCTTCAACACTTTCTGCTGAACCTTTTGTTGCATATCTGACATGTCCTAAACCAATTTTCCCAATTAAATTCCTCATATCTCTTGTTCTATAAGCAGTATTTACTTGACCCTTTGCCTTATGTATATGAAAAACAGTATCTTCCATAGTTGCTATACCAGTAGAATCTTGCCCTCGATGCTGAAGTAACAGAAGACTGTCATAAATTTGTTGATTTACGTCATCAGAAGAAACTATTCCTACAATTCCACACATAATTTAGCTTATGAAAATTTGAAAAAATTGCGTATAGTTTTTCATTATTAAAAACAACTTGATATACCATTATTAAATTTTTTAGTTAATTCATCAACCCTAATATTGCAAAGTTCTTTATCTTCAACAATTATTTTCAGTTTTTCTTTTGAAACAATTCCTATTTTTTTTACATAAATATTTTGAGGAGAATCTTTCTTTTTGAAATCAACAAAATCTAAAAAGTTTAATTCCTCTTTTTTATTAAGTGAAAAAATAATTCTTGAACCTCCCTCACTAAATAACAAACTATCTTCGCGAAAATTCTTGTCTTCTAATTCTATAGTTGCCCCTTTTGAAGACAAAATGCAACATTCTGATAAAGCAACCGCCAACCCACCATCACTTACATCGTGAGAAGAAATAATATAATTTTTTAAAATGGCATCTCTCAAAAAACTTTGACAGTATTTTTCATCTTGTAAATTGATTTTTGGGGGTCTACCTGTAACTAAACCGTGAAAATATTCCAAATAAGAACTTGCCCCGATAGTAGATTCAGAAGAATTTGAACCAACTATCCAAATTTGATCATTAATATTTTTCCATTCTGTACTTATAGCTTTATCGACATTTTGTATTGTTCCTACCATTCCAATCACAGGAGTTGGATAAATAGGAGTTAATTCGTTATTTTGATTTTTTGATTCATTATATAAAGAAACATTCCCACCAGTAACTGGGGTTTCTAATGCAATGCAAGCCTTACTAATACCATCACATGCTGATGAAAGTTGCCAATATCCAATTTCAGTCTCAGGCGATGGAAAATTTAAATTATTAGTAATAGCTACTGGATCAGCTCCTACACAAGTTACATTTCTTGCTGATTCAGCTACAGCTGCAATACTTCCCCTTAAAGGATCTAAAAACACCCATCTACTATTACAGTCCACAGAAGCTGCTACTCCAGAAAACTTTTTAACCTTATTTTTCTCATTTTGCCCTCTAAGTCTTATTAATGCCGCATCTGACGCTCCGGGTTTAAATACAGTGTTTGATTGTACTTGAGAATCATATTGTCTATACACCCATTTTTTAGATGCAATAGAAGGGTTTGATAAGAGTTTCAAAATAATTTCAGACAAAAAATATGATTTTTTATCTTTTAAAGAAATAACTTTATTATTACTAACTAATGGTAATTTATCTTCTGTCCACTCCCATTTTTCTAATAAATAATCAGGAGGATTTTTCATAACATTATGAAAATTAATTGGAGTTTCATCAGATAAAGCAGAAGTAGGAATTTGAGCAACAATTTGATTCTTTTGAGAAATAATAACCTCTTTTTTAGGTATTACTTCTCCAACAACGTTTGCAAATAATCCCCATTTTTTGAATCGCTTAATAAGAGAATTTAATTTTTCTTCCTTAACAACAAGCAACATTCTCTCTTGGGATTCAGATAACAAATATTCGTAAGCCGTCATATTATTTTCTCTCGCTGGAACTAAATCTAAATTAATAGATATCCCTAAACCTCCATTTGCCGCCATTTCAGCGCTACTACATGTAAGACCGGCAGCTCCCATATCTTGAGCAGCAATTACATCTCCAGTTTTAAAAGCATCTAAACATGCTTCAATAAGACTTTTTTCGATAAAGGGATCTCCAACTTGTACAGCAGGTCTATTATCTAAAGACTTGGTCGTTAATTCTGAACTAGCAAAACTAGCGCCTCCCACTCCATCCTTACCTGTTGTATTTCCTACATATAAAACAGGAGAACCTACTTCTTTTGCTCCTGAACATACAATTTCATCAGTTTCCAACAAACCTAAAGCCATAACATTAACTAAAGGATTGCCTGAATAACTATCATCAAAATCTATTTCTCCACCGACAGTAGGAACTCCTACACAATTTCCATAATGAGATATCCCAGCGACAACACCACGTAGAAGAGAAATATTAGATGATTTATCAAGATTCCCAAATCTTAAAGAATTTAAAACTGCTATTGGTCTAGCACCCATAGTAAAAATATCTCTTAATATCCCACCTACTCCTGTTGCAGCGCCTTGAAAGGGTTCAATTGCAGAAGGATGATTATGACTTTCTATCTTAAATACAAGTTTCTGACCATTTCCAACATCAATAACACCTGCATTTTCACCTGGACCAACTAAAACATTTTTCCCTTTAGTAGGAAAATTAGCTAATAAAGGTTTTGAGTTTCTATAGCAACAATGTTCAGACCACATTACTCCAAACATACCTAATTCAGTTCTATTTGGTTTTCTTCCTAGTCTTTTACAAATTTCTTTAAAATCGTCACTAGTTAAGTTTTCAACTTTAAGTGATTCATTGACATCGAAGGTATTATCTAAAGAATTTATCATTAATCAAATCCAAGGGTCACCATCACTTTTATTTCTGAAAGATCTTAGTTTATCATCTTCATTATTATAAAAACTATTTCGTTTAAATTCTGATTTTTTGTTTATATCTTCATCTTCTTCTAACCAATCCTCTAATTTATTTGTGGCAGTATTTTTCATATCATCAAAACGGTCAAAAATTTTTTTTCCTTTTTTTAAAAACTGATATTTCAAGCTTGATTTTATTAAAGTCAACTCCTCCAAAGAAAGACAAGAACAAAAAACTAAACCTGGTTGTTGATCACTAATATCTTCTATCTTTAATTTCCACCTACTTGAACCAGGAATTTTTGGATTTGAACGAGAAATTATATAAAATTTTATATTCCCAGTTTTCACTTCAAATAAGAAATCAGCTATGACTCCTATCTTTGAACCTTCTGAGTTAATTAAATTAGCTTCTATTAAGTTAGGAAATCTATTCAAAGTTGCGAGATCTGAAATAGCCGGATCTCCTTTTACAAAAATATCATTATCTATAATTTGATTGATTTGATTTAATCTCCATACATTTCTTTTCAAGTCAAAATTTGAAGGTCGTGAATACCAACCTAAAATTCTGTGAACGGGTGGATGCATCCAAACATTTTCTCCATTACCGTAATTACGTATCGCATTACCTTTTACATTAAGGTTTAATAATTCACTTAATAAAAACTCTTTCGGTAATTTCAAATTAAGAACGAACTTGTACTGGCATAACTAAATATGTAAACGAGTTAATATTATCTTCAGGTATTAAAACAGCTGGGGTAGTTGGGTGATTACATTTAAAAATAACATTCTTGCTTGAAATGACTTTCAATCCTTCCAAGAGATACCTCACGTTAAAAGCTATATCAAATTGATCAAAATCAAAAGATACGGGTACAAGTTCATTAGCATTTCCTATATCTTGGGCATCTGCGCTTATTAATGCTAAATCCTTTTGATCCAATTTTATTTTTACAACACTACTTTGTTGGTCTGCTAAAATTGCTATTCTTTCCAATGCTTCGATTAATTGTTTGGTATTAAATTTAAAAAGTTTTGAAAAAGTATCTGGTATTAATTGAGGGTATTTGGGATAAGAACCTTCAAGAGTTCTTGTTGTAATTATTTGACTAGAAGAAATAAATACAACTTGCCCTTTATCATAGAAAAGTTTTATTGAATTTTCAGATGAACTAAGACTAACTAGTTTTTCAATCTCTCTTAGAGATCTAGTTGGAATAGTGACAGATAAATTTTCTTCATTATGTAAATTATTTTCTTTATCTTCATAATTTTCTTTATTATCTACCAGAAAAACAGCAAGTCTATGGCCATCAGTTGCAGCTGATTCTAGATATTTGAGATTAAAGGTAAAATTTACTCCAGTAAGTAATTGCTTTGATTCATCGTTACTACTAGCGAATAGAGTTAACTTTAGAGCTTGTAAAAAAGAACTAGGATCAATATTTAAAGATGTCCCACTTTCAACGAATGGTAAATTTGGATAATCATCTGATGGAATGCCTTTTAAATTAAAAGAACCCCTATCACTTTTTATTAATATATTATCGGAATTCTCATCAACATCCAAAGAAACCGGAGTTTCACTTGGTAACTTATTAACTATTTCAGATAAAAGTTTTGAGGGTATAGTTATTGCACCACTTTGTTTTACAGTCGCTTCGAAGGACGTTTGTATTCCTAAATTCAAATCAAAACCAGTCAAACTTATTTTATTAGTTCCTTGATCAGCAGTTAAAAGTAAATTTGCAAGAATTGGATGAGTAGGTCTTGAAGAAACTGCTTTACTAACTAATTGTATAGCGTAATTAAATTCATTTTGATTGCAAACAATCTCCATATGAGTTAATAACTTTATTTACATATTAGAGGTATTTTCTTGATTATTGCAATTAAATAATTTTCTTTAAAATCTTCTCTTTTCTATAAAGATATTTCTAAATTAATAACTTATTTAGTAGTAGTAGTTCTTGTGGAAACTGTGGATAAGACTAAAGATTGGTTTTCCTAACTAATAAAAAAAGATATTTTGTAGTGGAAAAAAATGTTTGTATTGTGAATTTATTTTGATTAATATAGTTTTTATAAAAACTTTTCAACAATGATAAAGATATTTTAATAATTAACTAACAGGATTTGAAAAGTTTTAAACTTTTTCAACAGTTACTCTATCTTTTGTTTAGTTAGTATCCCAAGATTTTAGTTATATTTTTTAAAGAAGGTTCTATATTTTTTCTGAAAACAGCATCGTTATTGATAATTGCACAATCTGGATCTTTTAGTCCATTACCGGTTAGTACACAAACTATAGTTGATTCTTTTTTTATTCTGTTTTTATTTTTAATAAGTCCTGCAACTGATGCTGCGCTTGCTGGCTCACAAAAAACACCCTCTTTTGCAAGCATTTTATAAGCTTCTATAATATCCCTGTCTGTTACAGATTGAAAATCTCCTTTGCTTTCTTTTCTTACTATTTTTGCTTTATCTCTATTAACAGGATTTCCTATCCTAATTGCAGTTGCTATAGTTT
>QCTP01000029.1 GCA_003211115.1 Prochlorococcus sp. AG-673-M19 | reverse complement strand
TTGAAGAAAATCAGTTATTGCAATACTTCTGACTCTTTACTTAGGCTTTAGTTACTTTTAGGGCTCAAAAAAATCAATATCAAAAAATATTATTGAATAGCAAAAAATGTCGTTAAATTTTGTATAAAGCTTTGCGCCACTGGCATTTTCGGTTGCCGTATTTGTGTTTGCTCCATATGATATGCAAGTTCGAGGTAATTAGACTTGATTTCAAAACTCTTGTCTTTCAAATCTCTGCTATAAAAACAATTCAATGAACAAAGCTGATTTAGTAAATCTTGTTGCTGCTCGTACTGAGCTCACAAAAACAGATGTATCTTTAGTTGTTGATGCAGCTATTGAAACAATTGTTGATTCAGTAGTGGAAGGCAAAAAAGTCTCCATACTGGGATTTGGTTCTTTTGAGCCAAGGGATCGTTCTGCTAGGCAGGGCTTAAATCCTAAAACAGGCGAAAAAATTGCTATTCCCGCTAAAAGAGTTCCTACATTTTCAGCAGGAAAACTTTTTAAGGATAGAGTTCAAGGCTAATATTTTATAGCTAAATTTGTCCTACATTTAAGGTGCTCCTTTGAGCACCGTTTTTTTTTTAAGGATTGATTATTTTTTAACATTATTAATAATATAATTTTTACGAGGGAGGATTTTAATTTTTTGACTCTTTTTAATTACAAGAAATTCATAAGTTTCCCCCTCCTTTTGTTTGTTTTATTTTTAAACCCTATTGTTGCCGAACAATTAATAACTAAATCAGAGATTTTAAAAAAATCAAAAGAATGTTTTAAAGATTTTCAATATAAAATATGCAATAAAGTTTTTTTGGATATAGAGAAAATTCAATTAGTAGAGTCTGAGCGAAATAGATATAAATGTCAGGCAAGTATTTTAGGTTTACAAACAGAACTTATTGAAGCTTATCACTTTAAAAATTTTAAAAAATATCAAAATTCCATTATGATCCCATATGTGATTAAAAATTGTTAATTATTGAGAAAAATTTAATATTTAGAATATTATTAATTTGTTATTTAACTTGTAATGGTAAAAGGTTTTTCTGAAAGTGAAGTTAAAAATGATGAATCTATTAAATTCTTGAAGAATGAGAAAAAAGGCTTATTTTATTTTCTTAAAGGAAAAAAATTTACTTATACATTGCCAGGTAAAAGGCAGATAAATATATTTGGTTCAGTAGTATTAGGTTTAAATATAGGTTTAGTACTTTTAGTAATTTTGTATCTTAATAATCAAGAATTCCATGATTTTATCTTTAATGTGGGACGATAGCTTTATTTTTTTGATTCAAAGAATTTAAGAAGTGATATATTTAAATTTTGATAGCATATCCATGAAGATAGTTAACTTATTTTTTCAAGTGTTTCTATCGCTAATACTTATTTTAGTTTTGACATACTTTTTAACTGGTTATGACTCTGCTTTCGAGGCAGATCAGTCATGTCATTCAGAACTTGCAAAATTTTCTGGCCAATCAGGAAGTTTAGGCTGTGATCATGATACTGAGACACATCAGTGGATACTTTATGAAACTCAAGATAATTCAGCACAAGCAAAAATAATCAAAAAATTTAGGTATAAGTTTTTATAGCTTAATTTTTTGATAAAAGAATTTAGCACTCAAAATTGATATGAATGCTGTGATTGTAAAAGTAAGATATTGATATATGCTCCCCTCTAAATAGATATTATTTTTATAAAGAGGATAGTCTATAAAAGAACCAAATGTTCCCCAAATTATTACCCAAGCTGAAATATAGAGGAAAATTTTTAGTGGATTAGATTTTTTTTCTTCCATTTTTAATTTATACCAAAGATTGATGAAGTTACAGGTCTGCCTTTAAAAACTAATTCGGTTAATAAAAGCATTAAAAATCCGATCATGGCTGCTCTCCCATTTACAAGTTCAGCACTATTATTAAATCCAAAAACATTTTTTACTTCATCGCCTTGATTATCAACCCATTTGGAATTTTTATAATCATTAGATGTAGTATCTAAATCTTCATGAAGATTTTCAATAGGAATATTTGAATCTTCATTAGGATTTTTCATTGGAGAATTTTCTTCTTTCATAAAAATGTCTTTTTATTAATGATATAAATTTAAAGCAAGTTTAATTGAATTTAAATTTAAATTTAAATATTGAAGAAAATTAGCATAAATAGTACTATCCACAATAACTGAAGTCTTAAAATCAATTGACAAATTAGATTTATTTTTTCTTTGGTGCAAATATCTCCATTAGAATTAATAATTGGCTTATTAATTATTTTATCTTTGTATTTACTCTTGCCTCCTAATTTTATATTGGTAGTATATGCAAAAATTGCCTCTGAAATACCAGAATTGGGAGAATCATATTTACTGCCATCTAAATAACTTTTTTTAATGATAAAAATATATTTTTTAATTTTAGAACTTACTAAAGGTAATGTTAGTAAGACTAATCTACTTGGAAGGAAAGTAGAATAATCTTCAATTTTGGCACTGAAAAAACCCAAATATTTATATTGATCATATTTATAACCAATCATTGAATCCAAAGTGCTAATAGCTTTATATACAAATCCAAGTGATAAAGGGCCTGGAAGATAAATCGAAAATTTCATGAAAACTATTCCAATAAATATCCAAAAAAGAGGGCCAAAAATCCCATCAACTGAATTTTCGGTAAGACTTTCACTACTTGATCTCAAAAGATGTTCTAACGAAGAGGATCTTACATCTCTACTTACAATTCTTTGGACTTTTTCTTTAACTAATGTTTCAGTTTTTTTATCAATAAAATCTTTGCTAATAAGGTTAGAAATTTCTTTTACGCTTGAAGTAAGACTTTTTGAAGCTAAACAACTAGATAAACCAAAGAAAACTAATAATCCAAAAACGAAATTGCTTTTTGATTGAAGGAAAATTAATTCAATAAACTTACCGATCACAAAACTTACTGCTATGGAGGATATTGCAATAAATACCCCCCCCCCCTAATAATATTTTTTTCTTGCCATAGAAATTATGGATAAAAAAATTACTTATTTTTCTAATATAGAACCCTATTATTTCTACAGGATGGATGATACCTCTTGGATCACCAATTAACAGATCAAAACCAATCGAACTGATAAATATAAAAAATAAATTTATTTCAGCCAACTGAACATAGCACGAAGACCTTTCCCAACTTTTTCTATCTGGTGCTTGGAGTTTTCTGCTCTTAATTTTGTCATCAATGGTTTGTTCTTATCACATTCATCAACAAAATTCTTTGCAAATGTACCGTCTTGAATATCTTGCAAAATTTTCTGCATTTCTTTTTTTGTATCGCTATTTATTAGTCTTTTACCACTTACATAATCACCATATTCTGCTGTATTTGAAATTGAATCTCTCATTTGAGATAAACCTCCCTTGACCATAAGATCTACAATTAACTTTACTTCGTGTAAACATTCAAAATATGCTAGTTCGGGTTGATATCCTGCCTCAACGAGAGTTTCAAATCCTGACTTAACAAGTTCCGATAAGCCACCGCATAGAACAGCTTGTTCACCAAATAGATCTGTTTCGGTTTCTTCTTTAAAATTTGTCTCAAGGATCCCAGCTCTTGTGCCTCCAATCCCCTTGGCATAAGCCATTGCCAATGCTCTCGCTTTGCCAGAATAATCCTGTTCTACTGCGAATAGAGCAGGAACCCCTTGGCCATTCTGATATTCCCATCTAACAGTATGACCGGGACCTTTTGGTGCGATCATGACAACGTCTACAAAATTAGGTGGTTTTATGAGACCGAATCTTATATTAAATCCATGAGCAAAACTTAATATTTTTCCCTCTTTTAAATTTGGTTCAATTTCTTTTAGGTAAACATCTTTTTGGAACTCATCTGGCAGCAATATCATAATCCAATCTGCTTTTTCACAAGCCTGAGAAACATTAAATACTTTTAATCCATCATTAATAGCTTTGCTTTCTGATTTACTACCTTCATATAACCCCACAATCACATCCATTCCACTGTCTTTAAGATTTAAAGCATGAGCATGACCTTGTGAACCGTATCCAATTATTGCGATAGTTTTAGTATTTAAAAGACTTAAGTCGGCATCTGTGTCATAAAAGAGCTGTGTCATTAGTTGTAGTTTCTTATCTTTTGATAGTTAATATTTTAGACAATAAAGGTGTAAATAAACCATATAGTTGATCATTTAAGAATTAATATTTAAATATCGTTTTAAGATATAAGAGCTAATTGGCCTCACTTGGATGTGAAATTACTCTATCAATGAGCCCGTAGTTTTTGGCTTCTTCAGCACTTAGGAAATAATCTCTATCAGTATCTTTTTCTATCTTGTCAAATGATTGACCGGTCATATCAGCCATAGAGTGATTTAACATATCTTTAATTCTAAGTATTTCTCTAGCTTCTATCTCAATATCACTCGCCTGACGTTGAGAGGTTCCTCCTAGTGGTTGGTGAATCATAATTCGACTATGTGGTAGAGCTACTCTCTTACCTTTAGTACCAGCTCCTAATAAAAATGCTCCCATTGATGCAGCTAGACCAACGCATATAGTGACCACATCACTTTTGACGTACTTTATGGTGTCATATATTGCTAAACCAGCAGTAACAGAACCCCCTGGACTATTTATATACAGATAAATAGGTTTCGAATTGTCGTCAGAGTCAAGATAGAGCATTTGAGCTACTAGGCTATTAGCAATTCCATCGTTCACTTCTTGACCGAGAAATAAAATCCTCTCAACACCTAATCTTGTATAAATGTCTACCCATCTTTCATATTGACTCCCTGGGAGTCTATAAGGCACGCTTGGAGTTCCTATTGGCATAATTTTAAAAAGAAATTAGTTAAAAGAAATTAGTTAAAAGAAATTAGTTAAAAGAAATTAGTTAAAAGAAATTAGTTAAAAGAAAGATTTAAATTGTGGTTTGCAAATCCTTTTGACTTGTGAGTATTCTATCAATTACTCCATAATCTAGGGCTTCTTGAGGATTAAGATAACTCATCCTATCCGAATCTTTTGAGAGCTCTTCAATACTTTTACCAGTATTGTGTGATAAAATTTCGAGCATTGATCTTTTATTTTTTAATACCTCTTCTGCTCTTATTTGAATATCAGTTGCTTGCCCTCTTGCCCCGCTAATGGGTTGGTGAAGAACAATAGAAGCATGAGGAAGAGCTGCTCGATGTCCTTTGGTACCAGAAGATAGTATCACTGCTGCCGTCCCCATTGCTTGTCCAATACAAATAGTATGAATAGGAGGTTTGATGTAATTAATGGTATCGCAAATAGCGAAAGCTTCTGTTTCAAAACCAACTGCATCTCCGGTGTACCAACTCGTGCCTGTTGAATTGATATAAAAGTAAATTGGTTTTTCTGGATCATCGAATTCAAGATACAGAAGTTGAGCAATAATTAGTTCAGTTACATCCATTCCTAATTGCCTCTTAGCGTCATCATCTGAAAATAATGGCAAACCTAGATAAACTATTCTTTCCTTAAGTAGGAGAGAAGGTAAATCTGGAGGTGGAGTCCTCATAACGGTATTTTCGCCGTAATAAGGAGCAGATACAGTCATATGTTCCACAAAATAGATAATAACTTGATTCTAGCTAGATTTAGCTCTGTGTCGCTGGAGATTTAATAGATTTGTTTGACTCAGGATTATTTATTAGTTTTCCAAATACCATTCTTCCAGTGGGTGTTTGCAATGCACCAGTAATAACTATGTCTAATCTTTCTCCAACAAATTTCTTCGCATCATCAATAACAACCATTGTGCCGTCATCTAAATATCCAATTCCTTGCATTTTTTCCTTACCTTCCCTAACTATTTTCAGATTCAGTGATTCTCCAGGTTGTACTTCAGGCCTTAATGCAATAACTAAATCGCTCAAATTCATAACCTTTAATTCTTTAACTTCCGCAATCTGAGAAAGATTATAATCTGCAGTGATTAGAGTCCCTGCCATATCCTCAGTTATTCTAAGAAGTTTTTCATCTACTCCATTACCCTCGTACTTTGTTGGGTTAATTACAAGTCTTCTCCCATATAGTTCTCTAAGTTCCTTCAATAATTTAAGACCTCTTCTTCCTTTAGCTCTTTTTTCATTACTACTTGAATCAGCTAAAGTTTGTAGTTCATCAATTACACTTTGGGCCACAATTAATTGACCCTCTAGTAAGCCGCAGCTCAATAAACCATTTATTCTCCCATCTATAATTACACTAGTATCAAGTATTTTTGGGCTTGCGGCTGGAAGTATTCCTTCATTAACTAAATATGCATCAGTATTGGTTGGGTTAAATAGTCTTAACAATGTTCTACCGTGAGTATCAGCTAATTTATAACCAAGTGCTCCAAAGAAAAAATTACTAAGGATAGCCGCTAATGGTTTTGCGAAAAATACTTCCCTTGGAAATGGAATCAATAAAATTGGAGCAAGTAGTAGGTTTGCAACAAGTAATCCTAAAATTAAACCTACAGCTCTACTAACCAGCAAGTCTGTAGGCATTGTGCGTATTTGTTCAAGGAATGTTTTTCTAAGTTGTAAAAATACAAAGCCTGCTGCTAATCCTATAAATAAGCCTATTATTGCTAAAACAATTCTAAATCCTTCGACATTTGATACTTGTTTCAGGATGTCTACTGGTAAAAGATCAACCCCAAGCCATCCTGATGCTGCACCAGACAATACAAATAAAATTAGTACTAGGATATCTGTCATATATCTAATCTACTAGGATTTATTAATTGAGTAAATAAAGATTTTATTTTTTATACTCCTCTCTAGATTTTTTTAATCTTAAAAATTTATTTATATTATGAATAAGTTTCCAAGAAGTGCTTACGTTCACATTCCTTTTTGCCATAGAAGATGCTTCTATTGTGATTTTGCGGTTATACCATTAGGTAACAAAATTGAAAGTTTACATGGTAATGGAAGTAATACCATCAAAGAATATTTAATCTTCCTAAATAAAGAAATATTATCAATCAAACATAAATCTCCTCTTTCAACAATTTATATTGGTGGAGGAACTCCTTCGATTTTGAATCCTATTCAGATAAATGATTTAATAAATCTTTTTAAGCAGAATTATGGAATTGATTATGGTGCTGAAATTACAATGGAGGTAGATCCCGCAAGTTTTAATGAAGATGATCTGTATGGCTTTATAAAAGCAGGAATAAATAGATTTAGTCTTGGAGCTCAAAGTTTTAATAATCAAATACTTGAACAGGCTGGCAGAAGACATTGCTGTCAAGATGTAGAGAACTCTTGTGCTTGGTTAAAGAGAGCATATGAATATGGTCTTATAAAAAGTTGGAGTTTAGATTTAATTCAAAATTTACCAATAAGTGGTTTTAAGGAATGGCAAGAAGACTTGGAAAAATCGTTAAAGTTTTGCCCTCCCCACATATCAATTTATGATTTAAATGTAGAGCCTGGAACAGTTTTTAAAAAATTAGTTGATTTAGGAAAACTATCACTACTAAATGATGATGAATCATTTAAAAATGCTGAGCTGACAAGTTCATTATTAAAGGCATCAGGTTATTCAAGATATGAAATTTCTAATTATTCTTTCCCTGGACATCAATCAAGACATAATAGAGTTTACTGGAAAGGTCTGGGATGGTGGGGTTTTGGTCAAGGCTCTACTAGTTCTCCATGGGGGGATAAGTTTACAAGACCAAGAATTAGTAAAGATTATAAAAAATGGGTAACTAACCAATGCGAAATCAAATTAGACTACTCACTTGAGAACCAAAATAATATTTATAGCGAATTAGATGAAAAAATTATGTTAGGGATGAGACTTAAGGAGGGAATTAATATTTATAAATTAATAAGTGAACAAAATTGGGATAATAAAAAGTCTGAAATAGCTTTACAGAAGTTATTAAAAGAATGGGAAAAATTCTTAGAAAGTGGTCTTTTAATAAAAAATGGAAATAGATTTTTTTTGAGTAATCCTCAAGGGATGGAATTAAGTAATCAAATTCTTATCTCAATGTTTAAATGGTGGGAAAAAATTAACTAAGTCTTTCAGAATTCACCCATTCTTTTAGTTTTTCACCAAGAAATTTTTTCCCATCAATAATTGGTTTACAAAATGGAGGTTGCTTATCATTAAGACCTAATAAATCAGCTGTAACTCTTACTTGACCATCACAAAAATTGCCTGCACCTATTCCTATTATTGGTATTTCTAAATCGGTTTGAATTTCTTTAGCAAGTAATTCTGGTATATGCTCTAAAACTATAGAAAAACATCCTAATTTTTCTAGCGATGAAGCGTCTCTTTTGATTTTTTCGTAACTTTCTGATTTAATACCTTGTTTCTTTAATCCCAGATTTAAATAACTCTGTGGAGTAAGTCCTAAATGCCCCATGACTGGAATTCCCATCCTTATTAGTCTTGAAATAACATTTTGAACCTCAGGTTCAGCACCCTCAACCTTTACTGCCTTTGCATATGTGTTCTTAATTATTTTCCCTGCATATTCCACCGCCTTATCTTCTCCACATTGATAAGTAAGAAAGGGCATATCACAAATTAATAATAACTGTTCTTCTATTTCTTTGCTGAACCCTCTTGAAACTGCATTTGTGTGATAAATCATATTTTCTAACGTAACTGGTAAGGTAGATTTGTATCCTAAGCACACCATCGCTAAAGAGTCACCTACTAGAACAATATCTGCTCCTGATTGCTCTGCTAAAGAACCTGAAATTGAGTCCCATGCGGTTAATGCAATAATCTTTTGAGAATTTTTTTTATATTTAACCAGTTCTGATGGCAACATAAGGTTTTAAGTATCTTTTTTTTTCAAAAATTGCTAATATAATCGAGACTCGGCCTTTCGCGGTTTTAACGCCCAAACCTGGTCAGGATCGGAAGGTAGCAGCCATAAGGGATGCTTGAGGCAGGCGAGATAACCGAGTCACTTAATTCTCAAGTTTAATCGATATCTTTTTTATTTTGCCTTAACCTCAAAAATTCTGGGATATTTGCTCCTACGTCTTTATTATCAGAAATATTATAAAGAGGTTGATTGGATAATCTGTTTTTAATTCTTTGTTGTTTTAGAGGTTGATTGGTTTCGAAACCGGTTGCAATCACTGTAACTTGTATTTCTCCCTCCATTGCTTCATCTACAACAGCACCAACTATTATATTGGCTTCCTGATCTACAACGTCATAAATAATTTCGGAAGCTGAGGTCATATCTTCTAATGTCATATCTTTTCCTCCGGTAATGTTAATAACACAACCTTTTGCTCCATCAATTCTTGCTGCTTCTAATAGAGGACTATTCATTGCTGCTTGAGCAGCTTCTAGTGCTCTAGATCTGCCAGAACCAATCCCAATTCCAAGTAGGGCAGTTCCAGCCTCAGTCATTACAGACCTTACATCAGCAAAATCGACGTTTACTAATCCTGGACAGGTAATTATATCACTTATACCTTTAACCCCCATTCTTAAAACATCATCAGCGTTTCTGAAAGCTTCTTGTAGTGGAGCCCCTGCAATTACGTCTTTTAATCGATCATTTGGAATAACAATAAGAGTATCAACGTTTTCAGCTAATCTTGCGATTCCTTCTTCTGCTTGACGCATTCTCCTTTTACCTTCAAAAGAAAATGGTTTTGTCACTATTCCAACGGTTAAGGCGCCACTTTGTTTGGCAACCTCAGCAACAACGGGAGCAGCTCCTGTTCCAGTTCCTCCTCCCATACCTGCTGCAATAAATACTAAATCAGAACCCTCTAATGCTTGTTGAAGTTCTTCCTTGGATTCCTCAGCAGCTTTTTGACCAATACTTGGATTACCTCCAGCTCCGAGTCCTCTTGTTAAATTTTGTCCTAGTTGAACTCTTCTTTCAGCCGAAGACTGTAATAAAGCTTGAGCATCAGTGTTAAGTACTCTGAATGAAACGCCTTCAAGATCGCTATCAATCATTCTGTTTACAGCATTACTTCCACCACCCCCGACACCAATTACTTCAATTTTGGCATTCTGACTTGGAAGAATGTCTGTTGTTTGATCAAAGTTTGGATTGTTTCCGAAGCTCATCTCTAAATAAAATCAAATACTAGTATTGGGTGCATTATGAACTCACTAAGCTGATATGTAGGATTTTCTTGATGAAAATCCTTAAATATTAACTTGTTATTATTTTGAGATAATAAGCAAAATCCCTACGATCACTGTACTTATCAAAAAAACTTTTATGAAATTTGTTTTCAATTATTAGGGTTTGAACACTTTAATTTTTGGATTGCTAGGGTCTATTAAGTCGATTTTATCTATATTTTCTAATATACTTTCCCCCTTAATTTGATTTTTAATATCACAAATTATTTGTAATTGAGTATCAATTATGTTTGGGTTAAATCCCAACAACATTTTTTTTAAACTTTTTTCTTTCAATGTTAAAAATCCATTCGGCGAAAAATGTATCTCAACGAATT
>QCTP01000028.1 GCA_003211115.1 Prochlorococcus sp. AG-673-M19 | reverse complement strand
TAACTCTGTTACTTCCTCTATTCTACCGCTTGCTGCTTTAATACTGAGAATATTTGGGAAATTCATAAGTTTTTTTACAGTATTGGGTAATAAATTACAACCTGTTCTTCCTGGTATGTTGTAAAGCATAAGAGGTAAATCCTTAGCTGCAGTTGCTATAGAACTAAAGTGATTATAAAGACCCTCTTGAGGAGGTTTATTATAATAGGGGACTACAACTAAAGCACCATCTGCACCGAATTCCAACGCTTTCTTGGTTGCATCTATTGCCTCACTGGTACAATTACTGCCTGTTCCAACTATTATTCTACATCGAGAATTTAAAGAACCTTTAACTGCAACAAACAAATCATGTTGTTCAGACCAAGAAAGCGTTGGAGATTCTCCTGTAGTTCCACAAAGTACAATTCCATCTGAACCATTTTCAAAAAGATAGTTTGCAAGTTTAATAGCTAATTCATAATCTACGTCACCATTTTCTTTAAATGGCGTAATCATCGCAGTCAATATTCTCCCAAATAATGGATTAGAAGATTTAGTATTATGAACAGTCATTTTTTTGTAATTAATAGTTCAGCTATTTGAACAGCATTAAGTGCTGCTCCTTTCCTTATTTGATCTCCACATAACCACAATTCTAATCCATTGGGATTACTAATATCAGTTCTTACTCTTCCTACGGAAATATTATCTCTTCCCATTACATCATTTGGCATAGGAAATCTATTTTTTTTATAGTCCTCTATTATATCGATACCATCAGCTTTCTTTAACTGATCAATAGCATATGAAGGTTTAATAATATCCTCAAATTCAATATTAACCGATTCAGAATGCGCTCTAAGGACAGGTACTCGTACGCATGTTGAAGAAAGTTTTAAATCAGATATATTCATTATTTTTCGTGTTTCATTTGTCATTTTCATCTCTTCTTCACAATAATTATTTGTAAGCATAGGTGAATTATGTAGAAACAAATTGAATGCTAATGAATATGGTAAAACTTCACTTTCTTTTGGATCTCCTTGCAAATATTTCTTTGTTAAAAACTGTAATTCTTCCATTGCTAATTGTCCTGCTCCACTTACCGATTGATAAGTTGAAACTATTATTCTTTTAATGGGAGAAATTTTATTGAGAGGAGCTAAAACCAAAGTCAGTAATATAGTTGTGCAATTCGGATTAGCGATAACACCATTGTGCTTTAAAGCATCAAAACCATTGACTTCAGGTACAATAAGTGGGACATCTTTTTCTAATCTAAATGCACTTGAATTATCAATTAATACAGCATTTTGATCTTTAACTGTTGATAACCATTTTTTTGAGATGCTTCCCCCAGCAGAAGCAATAACTAAATCAACATTTAAGAATTCTTTTTTAGTTGCTTTTTTAGTAACAATATCTTCTCCTTTCCATTTAATTATTTTCCCTGCTGAACGTTCAGATGAAAGTAATATTAATTCTGAGATAGGAAAATCCCTTTCTTCAAGAATTTTCAGTAGTTCAGATCCAACCGCACCCGAAGAACCTAAAATAGCTACTTTTAAAAGCCTATTTGGCAAAAATGGAGATTTTCTCACTATCTAAAATGAAAAATTATGAAATTGAATATTTTTCTTACTGTATCAAAAAAGTTCACTTTCAAGGAAATCACTTAATGTGGAATAATTAAGTTTCTGCTTATTGTAATAATTTAAAAACTCAAACATGATCAAAGAAACATTAATAGTAAAAACAACGACACTTCCTCAAAGTAGAATTGCACTGGAATTAGAAATACCATCTAATACATGCAAATCATGTGTAAATGAAACAATAAATTCAATTAGTCGTTCAGCTAAAATTCCAGGATTCAGACTTGGAAAAATTCCAAAACAAGTATTAATACAAAGAATCGGCATTACTCAGCTCCATGCCTCTGCTCTAGAAAAAATAATTGATAAATCTTGGAATGAGGCTTTAAAAATGAAATCAATAGAGCCCTTAAGTGAACCAGAATTAGTTGATGGATTTGAATCATTACTTAAAAAGTTTAGTCCAGATAAACCTTTAAAAATTACTCTTCAAACTGATGTTGCACCCGAATTAAAATTAAAAAAATCAAAAGGACTAGCAGTTGAAGTTAAAAAAAGTAAATTTGACCCCAAATCTATAGATGAAGCTTTAGAAAAATCAAGAAATCAATTAGCAAATATTGTTCCAGTTAATGATAGGCCTGCAAAGTTAGGAGATATCGCCGTAGTTAGTTTTAAAGGCATTTATAAAGATTCTAAAAAAGAAATAGATGGCGGGTCTAGTGAATCAATGGATCTTGAATTACAAAAGAACAAAATGATTCCAGGATTCGTTGAGGGAATTGTTGGTATGAAAATTGATGATAATAAAACTCTTAATCTCAAATTTCCTGAAGACTATTCTCATGAAGATTCCAGAGGTAAAGAAGCAATCTTTGAAGTTGGTTTAAAGGATCTTAAAGAAAAAGAATTGCCAAAACTTAATGATGACTTTGCAAAACAATCTGGAAATAAAGAATCATTAAAAGAACTAAAAAAAGATATAGAAAATCAACTCAAAGAGAATTTTGAAAATACTCAAAAAAATATCAAAATTGAAGCTTTAATGGATGCACTATCTAAAGAATTAGATGCCGAGATTCCTAAAGCAATGATTGATAGTGAAGTTAGAAATAATATTGAACAAACAGCTCAAAGATTTGCTCAACAAGGCATGGATATTAAATCAACTTTTACACCAGAATTAATTAAATCTTTGTCAGAATCAACTCGTCCTCAAGCTGAAAAAAATGTTCAATGAAATTTGGCTTTAAAGGCATTATCAGAAAAAGAAAATATTACAGTTGAGGATAAAGAAATAGATCAAAAAATGAAAGAATATGAAGATGAAATTTCTAAATCACCAAAACAAATTGACATTCAAAAACTAAAAGATGTAGTCCGTAACGATCTATTAAAAGAAAAGTTAATTAATTGGCTTGAAGAAAATTCAGCAGTAAAAGAAATAAGCGAAAAAGCAACAAAGTCAAGTACAAAATCATCAAAATCAACTACTAAAAGAGCAAGTCAAACTAAAAGTAAAGACAAAGGTGGGCTGAAGGAGGTTTGCAAAGATTTTTTGATTATGGAGAGCAATTATTTTCAAAAAAAATTGAATTAATTCAAAAATTTGACTTAACTTATTTCTTTATCTTGCAATATGCCTTACCTATTATTTCTATGATTGATTTGATTTTGAGTTTAATTCTAGCTAAATCTCCTTGTTACTGGTCAATTTCAATAACGGCATTTACCTTGTCGGGAATTGCTGTTTGGTATGGCTCATCATGTAAAAGCGAAGGTCCAATTTCGCAAAATCTTAATTTTATGATGATGTTAGCTTCGCTTGTATATCTATCTCATTGGTTTTTAGTTATACCCTGGGTAACAATAAAAATGTCTATTTTCCCAAAAAAGATTCTTTGGAAGAAAACAATTCATACTGGTGTTTAGTTTATTCATCTAAATCAATAATTTCCCCGTTAAAAAAATTTGCTAAATTTTTAGAACTATTATCGTAGGAATCTTTCTGAGTCTTTGTATCAGGTTCATTTGACTTTTGAAAATTTGGATTGTTATTTTCCTCATTATCATTTGGATTATTAATTGCTTCCACTTGAGATTTTGCTGAGTTAGTAAAACTAACTTTAGTGTTAGAAAAATTTAGTTTTATTTGATCCCCAAATACTTTCTTAACAGCATTCTCAATTATTATCTTGCGACTTTTGATCATATTTTCCCAGTTAGGAGATAATGCTATTAAAACTTCGTTGGAATCAATACTTGAGAGTTCTGCTTGCTGAGAGAGTAACATTCTTGTTGATGGCAATTCTAATTTAGAGAGAATGAGCTCCCACTTTTCTTTTAAATCATCAGTTTGATTATCATTTTTAATAATCTCAGTAATACCTTGTTTATTAATTAATTCCTTCTTACTTAGAGTTTCTGATTCACTTTTATTTTTAATATTTTGAGTAATAACTTGTTTATTAATTAATTCCTTATTATTAATCTTTTGATTACTATTTAAATCACTATAAATATTTTCTTTGTCATTCTTTTCAAGAAGACTTGTTAAGTGTATTTCTAACCATAATCTTGGGTTATCGCTTGTTTTGATTTGATAGTCGATATTCTTAAGCTTGTTATGCCAATTAATAATCGTTGACTTATTAATACTCTTAGAAAATTTATTTAATTCACTTTGAAATTCAATAGATGAATAGTAAATATCTGAGTAATTATTATCAATAGTTTTAAGTAATAGGTCTCTAGTAATATTTAATAATCCAACTAGTATCTCATTTGGTTCATTTCCCGCATCATATAAGTTATTGCAACTAATTAATAATGAACCTGGATCATTATTAATTAATGCATTGATTAAATTAGTTAAATCGTTTTCTGATACTTCCCCGAGTAAGTTTTGAACATTTTTTGTAGTTATGCCATCAGGAAGAAGACTTAATTGATCTAGTAAACTTTGTGCATCGCGCATGCCACCATTTGATCTTTTCGCAATTAGTTTTAGAGCTTGATCTTCAAATTTAATTGATTCTTTATTGGCTATCTCAGAAAGGTGGTGGAAAATAGTATTTGAGTTTATTCTTTTAAAGTCAAATTTTTGACATCTGCTTTGAATAGTATTTAATACTCTTTCAGGATTTGTAGTGGCAAGAATAAAAACAACTCTGGCAGGAGGTTCTTCAATAGTTTTTAGTAGAGCATTTGATGCAGCTGTTGAAAGCATATGACATTCATCGATAACATATACTTTCCATCTGGCTTGAGTAGGGGCAAATCTTGCTCTATCTATTATTTCTCTTATATTTTCAACTCCAGTATTTGATGCAGCATCAATTTCAATAATATCTAGAGCATTGCCATCTGCAATTTGTTTACATAATTCACATTGCCCACATGGATTAGCTGTAGGTTGATTAGAAGATAGACAATTTAATGATTTTGCAAATATCCTGGCACTTGATGTTTTCCCAGTCCCTCTAGGTCCATTAAATAAATAAGCAGGCGCAATTTTCTGAGATAGTAATGCTTGTTTAAGAGTTATTGATATAAATTCTTGACCAACTAGTTCATCAAGGTTTCTAGGCCTGTATTTTTGATGAAAAGGCTTATATATATCAATCATTTATTGTTCTTAATTAAAATGATTAAGGTTGAATTTATAAAATAAGGAACCTTAATTCTATGCAGATTCTTTAATAATCCTATTAGTTCCTGATGGAAGTTTAACAATTTTCGATGAAAACAGATTGTCTACCATTTTTTTCGTAATGGTGAATTCTTTGACTTCCTCTTGTGATGGAAGTGTATACATTAAATCAAGCATTAATTCTTCAATTATTGATCTAAGCGCTCGTGCCCCTGTTTTCCTTTTAAAAGCTTCATTAGCGATTGCTTCTACAGATTCTGGTTCGAACTTTAATTCAACATTATCCATACTTAATAAAGTTTTAAACTGCTTAACTAGTGCATCTCTTGGTTCCGTTAGAATTGACTCAAGAGTTTCTTTGGCAAGACGATCTAGTACTGCACATACAGGAATTCGCCCTATGAATTCTGGAATTAATCCATATTTGACCAGATCATCTAGTTCCAAATTCTTGAGAGCATCTCGGGCATCGTCTATTTTTTTTGCACTTTTTTTGCTTTCTTCCGAGTTAGTCGTAAAACCAATGGAATGCTTCCCTAAACGTTTTTGAACAATATCTTCTAAACCTATAAATGCACCTCCACATATAAATAAAATCTGACTGGTATCGATTTGAATGCAGTCATGGTATGGATGTTTTCTTCCTCCTTGTGGTGGGACATTGGCAATTGTTCCTTCTAGCATTTTTAATAATGCTTGTTGAACTCCTTCTCCAGAAACATCTCTTGTAATTGATGGATTTTCACTCTTCCTAGCGATTTTATCTATCTCATCAATATATATAATTCCTTTTTGAGCTAAATCTACATTCATTTCTGACTTTTGTAGAAGTCTCAATAAGATATTTTCAACATCCTCACCAACGTATCCTGCTTCAGTCAGAGTTGTTGCATCAGCTACCGCAAAAGGAACATCAAGAAACTCAGCTAAAGTTTGTGCTAATAATGTTTTACCACTCCCAGTTGGGCCAATCAATAGAATGTTTGATTTTTGTAGTTTAGTTGTCTGAAAATCATTGTTATTATCTTCCTTGTGTTCTTGTTTTATTCTCCAAGCTAGTCTTTTATAATGATTATAAACAGCAACTGATAGTATTTTTTTTGCAGATTCTTGACCTACTACTTGGTTATCAAGAAAAGTTTTGATTTCAAGCGGTTTGGGTATGGAAGTTAATTCTAAGGGAACAGATTTATCAGGATTACTAGTTGGTAATTTTTTCTTTACTTGTGGTGAGTTATTAAGTTTTGCTTGAGTATCAATTAATTCTTCATCAAGAATTTCATTACAAAGGTCTATGCATTCATCACAAATGTAAACTCCAGGGCCCGCTATAAGTTTTCTAACTTGATCTTGTGATTTACTACAAAATGAACATTTTAGATGGGCGTCAAATTTAGCCATCGATTATCAAAGCTTGTGAAAAATAAAAAAGAATAAATATCCCTTACTTATTAGGATTGCTTATAAATTTGAATTCGTCATCATATTCTTAAAATATTACTTTTACTTGTCATTTTTTATAACTTTATCAATTAATCCATATTGAACTGCTTCTGCAGGAGATAGAAAATAGTCTCTTTCAGTATCTGCATTAATTTTTTCTAAGGATTGACCAGTATGTTCTGCTAAAAGAGAATTCAACGTTTTTTTGAGAAATAGTATTTCTTTTGCTTGTATTTCAATTTCTACTGCTTGCCCTTGTGCACCTCCTAGGGGTTGGTGAATCATAATTCTTGAATTAGGCAATGCCAACCTTTTTCCTTTCGCGCCTCCTGAAAGAAGGAATGCCCCCATACTTGCAGCCACACCGAAACAGATTGTCACAACGTCTGGAGTGATCTGTTGCATTGTGTCATATATAGCTAATCCAGCAGTAACGGAACCACCGGGAGAATTAATGTAAATTTGTATGTCTTTGTCAGGATCCTCAGCTTCTAAGAAAAGTAATTGAGCAACAAGTGAATCTGATATTTGATCATTAATCCCGGTGCCTAAAAATATTATCCTTTCTCTTAATAATCTTGAATAAATATCAAATGCTCTTTCACCTCTCCCTGATTGTTCGACAACAGTAGGAACAGCAGATATAGCGTTTTTCACATCATCACGAAAATTGATTGAGCTTTGGATTAAATGTTTTTGTTCAGAATTCACTAAATTGACCTCTTCTTTTATCTAATTTAGAAGTTTTTTTATTGATTAGTTAATTTTTTTATAAATTATTTTTTTTCTCTTTTGTTTACCTTTGTTTTACTTTTAGTTTGACTTGCTCTTTTAGTAGTTGATTTTGATGATTTTGTACTTGACTTTGTTGCTTTTTCGCTTATTTCTTTTACTGCTGAATTTTCTTCAAGCCAATTAATTAACTTTTCTTTTAATAGATCGTTACGGACTACATCTTTTAGTTTTTGAATGTCAATTTGTTTTGGTGATTTAGAAATTTCATCTTCATATTCTTTCATTTTTTGATCTATTTCTTTATCCTCAACTGTAATATTTTCTTTTTCTGATAATGCCTTTAAAGCCAAATTTCTTTGAACATTTTTTTCAGCTTGAGGACGAGTTGATTCTGACAAAGATTTAATTAATTCTGGTGTAAAAGTTGATTTAATATCCATGCCTTGTTGAGCAAATCTTTGAGCTGTTTGTTCAATATTATTTCTAACTTCACTATCAATCATTGCTTTAGGAATCTCGGCATCTAATTCTTTAGATAGTGCATCCATTAAAGCTTCAATTTTGATATTTTTTTGAGTATTTTCAAAATTCTCTTTGAGTTGATTTTCTATATCTTTTTTTAGTTCTTTTAATGATTCTTTATTTCCAGATTGTTTTGCAAAGTCATCATTAAGTTTTGGCAATTCTTTTTCTTTAAGATCCTTTAAACCAACTTCAAAGATTGCTTCTTTACCTCTGGAATCTTCATGAGAATAGTCTTCAGGAAATTTGAGATTAAGAGTTTTATTATCATCAATTTTCATACCAACAATTCCCTCAACGAATCCTGGAATCATTTTGTTCTTTTGTAATTCAAGATCCATTGATTCACTAGACCCGCCATCTATTTCTTTTTTAGAATCTTTATAAATGCCTTTAAAACTAACTACGGCGATATCTCCTAACTTTGCAGGCCTATCATTAACTGGAACAATATTTGCTAATTGATTTCTTGATTTTTCTAAAGCTTCATCTATAGATTTGGGGTCAAATTTACTTTTTTTAACTTCAACTGCTAGTCCTTTTGATTTTTTTAATTTTAATTCGGGTGCAACATCAGTTTGAAGAGTAATTTTTAAAGGTTTATCTGGACTAAACTTTTTAAGTAATGATTCAAATCCATCAACTAATTCTGGTTCACTTAAGGGCTCTATTGATTTCATTTTTAAAGCCTCATTCCAAGATTTATCAATTATTTTTTCTAGAGCAGAGGCATGGAGCTGAGTAATGCCGATTCTTTGTATTAATACTTGTTTTGGAATTTTTCCAAGTCTGAATCCTGGAATTTTAGCTGAACGACTAATTGAATTTATTGTTTCATTTACACATGATTTGCATGTATTAGATGGTATTTCTAATTCCAGTGCAATTCTACTTTGAGGAAGTGTCGTTGTTTTTACTATTAATGTTTCTTTGATCATGTTTGAGTTTTTAAATTATTACAATAAGCAGAAACTTAATTATTCCACATTAAGTGATTTCCTTGAAAGTGAACTTTTTTGATACAGTAAGAAAAATATTCAATTTCATAATTTTTCATTTTAGATAGTGAGAAAATCTCCATTTTTGCCAAATAGGCTTTTAAAAGTAGCTATTTTAGGTTCTTCGGGTGCGGTTGGATCTGAACTACTGAAAATTCTTGAAGAAAGGGATTTTCCTATCTCAGAATTAATATTACTTTCATCTGAACGTTCAGCAGGGAAAATAATTAAATGGAAAGGAGAAGATATTGTTACTAAAAAAGCAACTAAAAAAGAATTCTTAAATGTTGATTTAGTTATTGCTTCTGCTGGGGGAAGCATCTCAAAAAAATGGTTATCAACAGTTAAAGATCAAAATGCTGTATTAATTGATAATTCAAGTGCATTTAGATTAGAAAAAGATGTCCCACTTATTGTACCTGAAGTCAATGGTTTTGATGCTTTAAAGCACAATGGTGTTATCGCTAATCCGAATTGCACAACTATATTACTGACTTTGGTTTTAGCTCCTCTCAATAAAATTTCTCCCATTAAAAGAATAATAGTTTCAACTTATCAATCGGTAAGTGGAGCAGGACAATTAGCAATGGAAGAATTACAGTTTTTAACAAAGAAATATTTGCAAGGAGATCCAAAAGAAAGTGAAGTTTTACCATATTCATTAGCATTCAATTTGTTTCTACATAATTCACCTATGCTTACAAATAATTATTGTGAAGAAGAGATGAAAATGACAAATGAAACACGAAAAATAATGAATATATCTGATTTAAAACTTTCTTCAACATGCGTACGAGTACCTGTCCTTAGAGCGCATTCTGAATCGGTTAATATTGAATTTGAGGATATTATTAAACCTTCATATGCTATTGATCAGTTAAAGAAAGCTGATGGTATCGATATAATAGAGGACTATAAAAAAAATAGATTTCCTATGCCAAATGATGTAATGGGAAGAGATAATATTTCCGTAGGAAGAGTAAGAACTGATATTAGTAATCCCAATGGATTAGAATTGTGGTTATGTGGAGATCAAATAAGGAAAGGAGCAGCACTTAATGCTGTTCAAATAGCTGAACTATTAATTACAAAAAAATGACTGTTCATAATACTAAATCTTCTAATCCATTATTTGGGAGAATATTGACTGCGATGATTACGCCATTTAAAGAAAATGGTGACGTAGATTATGAATTAGCTATTAAACTTGCAAACTATCTTTTTGAAAATGGTTCAGATGGAATTGTACTTTGTGGAACTACAGGAGAATCTCCAACGCTTTCTTGGTCTGAACAACATGATTTGTTTGTTGCAGTTAAAGGTTCTTTAAATTCTCGATGTAGAATAATAGTTGGAACAGGCAGTAATTGTACCAGTGAGGCAATAGATGCAACCAAGAAAGCGTTGGAATTCGGTGCAGATGGTGCTTTAGTTGTAGTCCCCTATTATAATAAACCTCCTCAAGAGGGTCTTTATAATCACTTTAGTTCTATAGCAACTGCAGCTAAGGATTTACCTCTTATGCTTTACAACATACCAGGAAGAACAGGTTGTAATTTATTACCCAATACTGTAAAAAAACTTATGAATTTCCCAAATATTCTCAGTATTAAAGCAGCAAGCGGTAGAATAGAGGAAGTAACAGAGTTA
>QCTP01000027.1 GCA_003211115.1 Prochlorococcus sp. AG-673-M19 | reverse complement strand
TGGCCTTAAGTAATAATTAATGCAGGCTCAGCTTTTTTCATGCAATTAGTAAGCGTTTTAAATGAGTGGTTGGGCTATATATCAAGAATTATTGATTATATCAAAATAATTTGATGTATTTCTTAATCTTTGAATTTCGTCTTTTGTTTGATGCTATAAATGAATTGACTTTAATCTAAGTGGCTAATGAGTATTTTCAAAAAAACTCTCATTTTATCTTCTGCAATTTCATTAATACTTTCTCCATCTGCGATGGCTTCAAAAAGATTGAGTGGAGCTGGTGCATCATTTCCTTCGAAAATTTATACCAGGTGGTTTTTTGACTTAGCTAAATCTGGAGGCCCTAGAGTTAATTATCAAGCAGTAGGTTCTGGATCTGGAAGAAAAGCTTTCATAGACGAAACTGTAAATTTTGGTGCATCAGATGATCCTATGAAAGATTCTGATATAGAGAAAGTTAAAAGAGGACTTATTCAAATACCTATGGTTGGTGGAACTATTGCTTTCGGATATAACTATGATTGTGATTTGAAACTTACTCAAGAGCAAGCAGTACAAGTTGCTATGGGAATGATTAAAGATTGGAAAGAATTAGGTTGTAAATCAGGGAAATTGACTTGGACTCATCGTTCTGATGGATCAGGTACAACTAAAGCTTTCACAAACTCTATGGAAGCGTTTTCAAAAACCTGGACATTAGGTACAGGTAAGTCTGTAAAATGGCCGGCAGGTGTTGGTGCTAAAGGTAATTCTGGTGTTGCAGGTGTTATTCAAAACACCCCTGGCGCAATTGGTTATGTAAACCAGTCATACATTAAAAGTAATGTTAAGGCTGCTGCACTTCAAAATCTTTCTGGTGAATTCGTAACCCCCAATACTGAATCAGGTGCAATAGCTTTAAATGGAATAAATCTTGATAAGAACTTGGCTGGTAAAAATCCAAATCCTACTGCTAAAGGAGCTTATCCAATAGCAACTTTGACTTGGATACTTGCTTATGAAACAGGTAATGGAAGGAATACTAAGGCAATTCAAGATACATTCTATAAATTGCTCAGCGATGAATACCAAGATAAAGCTCCTGCCTTGGGTTTCGTTCCCTTGAAAGGAGAAATTTTAAAAAAATCAATTGAGGCTGTTGGAAGAATAGGAAGGTAATTTAGAACTAGTAAGCCAAGCAATAAAAATCAAAATAGATGAAGTATATAAACAATACTGCATACCTATAGTGGCATTTTTACCGAGCATAAATAATAAGCCAGATAGTAAGGTTCCAAATAATCTTCCCGCTGCATTAGCCATATAGTAATAACCAACATTTAAACTTACTTTCTCATTATCTGAATAAGCCAAAATCAAGTACGAATGAGTAGATGAATTCATTGCAAAAATAAAGCCGAATATTATTAATCCAATAACAATTACAGGACCTAATGATTTATCACCGTTTAATGCTCCAGCAATAAATAAAGGAATAACCGTCAAGATAAGTCCCCAAAATTGAACGGTAGTTTTTGTTGGGCTATTATTTTTCCCCCATACTTTTCTAAGTAATGGAGCTAATACTTGAAAGAAACCATAGATTATTATCCATCCACCCAAGAACAGTCCTATTTTTAAATAATCCCATCCAAAAGAAATGTCTAAAAATACCGGAAGAGCTACTACAAACCAGACATCTCTTGCTCCAAACAAGAAAAACCTCGCGCTTGAGAGAATATTAATACCTTGAGACTTTGAATAAAGGTCTTTAAAAATTGGCTTTCTTTTCATTTTTCCTGAATCTTTAGGAAGACATAAAGTTAAAAAGAATGCGAAGCATAGACCTAAACCCATTATCCCAACTGCACTATTAAAGCCCAATAACTTGTATAAGAGACCCCCTAGGAAGAAGCCAACACCCTTAAGTGCATTTTTAGATCCTGTTAAAATTGAAACCCACTTAAATAATTGTTTTTGACTATTTTGATTATTCTCTTCTGTATCTGGAACTATTGATTTAACTGCACTTTTTGCACTCATTTTATTTAAATCTTTTGCTACCCCACTAAGCGCTTGGGCTAACATAACGTATGAGACGCTAAAGATTACTGACCAATTCTCTTTGACTGGAATCAGCATGAAAAGAGCAAGAATTTGCAGAATTGTTCCTATCCATAAAGTAAGTCTTAAACCATATCTTGCCCCTATCCAGCCTCCAAAAAGATTTGTAATTATTCCAAAAAATTCATAGAAAAGAAAAAGTAAAGCAATTTGCAGAGTTGAATAACCAAGTTCATGAAAATGACCAACAACTAGTATCCTCAATGCACCGTCAGTAAGAGTAAATGCCCAATAGTTTGCGGTAATGACACTATATTGTTGAAGGCTAGATAACTTCATAAAAACTAAAATTTATTTTCTTTCTCAATTACATAAGAAGTAAGATCTGCAAGCCTGCAACTATAACCCCACTCATTGTCATACCAAGCATAAATCTTTAATAAATTTGAATTTACAACCATCGTTGAAAGTCCATCAATTATTGAACTTCTACAGTCATTTAAGTAATCAGCGGATACTAAGGGTCTCTCCTCGTATCCAAGAATACCTTTTAAGTATGTTTCAGATGCTTTTTTAAATTCATTATTTACTTGCTCTTCAGTTACTTCTTTATTTAATTCAAAAACTACATCGGTTAATGAGGCGTTTAGAAGTGGAACCCTTACTGCATGACCATTTAGTTTTCCTTCTAATTCAGGGAAAATCTCAGCAATCGCCTTAGCTGATCCAGTTGTAGTAGGTATTAAGCTTTGCATGCATCCTCTCGCTCTTCTCAAGTCACTTTTGTAAAAATCTACTGGAGATTGTGTATTTGTAAGGTCATGAATAGTTGTTATAACCCCATGTTTAATTGAGAAATTTTCATTAACAACTTTCACGATGGGAGCCAAGCAATTTGTAGTACATGATGCTGCTGTAATTAATTTATGTTTTTCAGGTTTATAAAGGACTTGATTAATTCCATAAACAATATTAAGTGCTTGTTCCCCTCCAACAATACCTTTTACAGGACAGGCAACTATTACTTTTTTTATTCCAAGAGAATCAAAGTATGGATTTAATTCTTTGGGAGTTTTATTTTTTCCTGTACATTCCAAAACAAGATCAACCGAAGATTTATTCCATGGAACGTCAAGATAGTTCTTTGTTGATGTAAAGGAAATTTTTTTACCTTCAATTATTATTTCGTTGTCATTCGAAGTTATATTTTTATTCCATCTACCATGAACAGAATCAAACTCTAATAGATGAGATGCAGTTAAAGAATCCCCACTTATTTCATTTATATGAGTTATTTCTATATCTTTTCTTTCCCATAAAATTCTTAAAACTAACCTACCAATTCTTCCAAATCCGTTAATTCCAATTTTCATAACAAATATTGAAAGCTGCTTTATTATATATCAAAAATATTTGATGCATCAATAATTCTTGATATGTGTAATTAATTTTTTTAGGTTAATATTTAAGGAGTTAATGATCTTTTGATTTTGTTAGAACAACTTAAAAAGATTAATAGTGAGCAATTTATTGGGATAATGGAGTCCCTTTCAGATCCGATCAGAATAAATATTCTTGAATTGATGATGGGTGGAGAGATATGCGTTTGCGACATAGTTAAAGTAACTGGATTATCTCAATCTAAAATTTCTTATCACATAAAGATCCTAAAAGATTCAGGTCTTATCTCTGATAGACAAGAGGGTAGATGGGTTTACTACAAATTAGATTTGGAAGTATTATCAGATATTCAAAATTGGATGGGTAATTTAATTCAGTCATCATCAAGTAAAAGATCTTGTGAATAAATGGTTTTTAACATAGCGGGCGATGCAGAAAGCAAAGTTATGCAAGGTATTGCAAATGATCGCCCAGAGATCGCCCAGAGAGTATTTAAGAATCGTGAGAAGTCAATCGGGGCGACAGGATTCGAACCTGCGACCTAGTGCTCCCAAAGCACTCGTGACTATTTTTCTAATATTCTTGAGACTTCAGTTATAGCTTAATTAAACTGTAGTTATAATAACCAATTTGAGACAGAGTATTGCAAACTGCTATTGCATGATATTAAATGATATTAGTCAGGAGGGGCTCTCGGAGGGGCTCTTCAACTTCACGAGTGCTACATGAAAGCTAGGGCAGAAGCTCCAGAGTGGGTTCAAAGTTTAAGAACATTCCTGAGAGATCAGGTTGGTTCTTCTTTGCAAGTGAAGGAGAAGAAGGGGAATAATACTTGTTTAAGGATTAGATACGAAGATGGTTCACGAGTAGAGAAGAATCTAAATATCAAATGGAATAAAGCTAATTCAGCAAAGATAAGAACAAGAGTTGAAGAGATACATAATCTCATGCAAGGTGGAGTTGATATTGATGAAGCACTAGAAAGAACCCAAACAACAGAAGCTAGGAAAGGTAAAAAGAAAGTTAATCCTAAAACTATTCTTTCAGCCTGGAGCAAGTATGAAACTTATAAAACTAAACAACTTGGGGACGTAGATCAAGATAATTGGAATAAAGAATATGGAGGAGAAAAATTAAAAGTAAATGATGTTGTTATAAGAAATAGAGTTATGGGAAAGACTTATAAAGCACTTTTGAATGCTGTTCCACTAGCTACAAATGCAAATACTTTATTAATAGAAATAGGAAGACCTTACAAGCCAGGGAGCAGAAGTAGGCAAACAAGATGCCAACAAGTTAGAGCTTTTTTAGAGTGGGCTACTTCAAAAAATTCTAAGTACTTATTAGACGTAGATTTATTTACTCCTCCACCTAAAGGAGGGATAAGTGAATATGTAGGGAGAAAGAGTAGAAAAGAACTAAGTGACAAAGCAAAGAAGGTTACTCCTACTCTTGATGATGTTGATTTATTGAAGTTAATAGAAAGTATTCCTGACAGGAAAAGTCACGACAAGTGGGACTTTTGTTTAAGGCTTGCGAGTTGCTATGGGCTACGTCCTATCGAATGTTCGCACAAGTATTTAGAGATTAGAAAAACATCAAAAGGACAACCATATCTATATTGCACCTACATTAAGAAAAGTGGATCAGGTCAATCCAAGCCACGAAGGCTTTGGCCTTTGCATGACTATTGGCAGAAGGATTGGAATTTAATTGAAAGAGTAAAAAGAAAGCATGAACTTCCTCCTTTTACTAATGGAGCTTCGGATGGATTTAAAGATTATTTGAAGTCAAATGATCTATGGAAAGAATACAAGGAAAAATATCAGGCGATTCCCTACATTTTTAGGCATTCGTATGGAAGGCGAAGCCACGAGATTTATAAAATTTCAGTAGAAGAATCTTCGCAAATGATGGGACACACGCCAGAAGTTCACATGAAGGCTTACTCCCAATGGGTCAAGGAAGAATCCCTGGAGGAGAGTATGGAGAGAGCAATAAAATTAAGAGATTTACTAGAAGATTCCAAGTAATAGCTACACATAGCATCTAATTAGTTGCACACACTTGAGATCAAGCTATAACTAGAAACAAGATGGGCTCGAATGACCCGAGGAGAGGTAGGTCGATACTCCCTCCTACTGAAAGAATCTTTTTCAACTTATTCAAAGTTTTTTACAGAATTATGTTCCAACGGGATGACGAATCGAAGGTTAAAGAAAACAATTTCTCTTTGTTGTTATGACACGCAAAAAGGATAAATATTCTAAGTTCGATAAGTCGTTGCTGAAGGATGGAACTAAAATTCCAGGCTCAGAAAATTGGACAACTTCTCCAAGAGATTGGGAAGGTTATCTCGATAGAAAAGGTAAGGACATACTTTGGGAGTTAGAAGAAACAAATATTCCAGAATTGCAAAAAGTTATAGAAACAAAAGGGATTTATAACAAGTAAATCTTTTAATGAAGAAGACAGTACAGGGGGAGCAATTCCTCACTACTTCTAAGTTATGTAAGCTCCTTGATATTTCAGTTTTTACTCTTTGGAGGAGAAGGGACGAGGGTTATTTTGTAATGGGTATTCACTATTTCAAGACAAATCCTAATATCTCTAATTCTCAAATTATTTGGGATGTTCAAAAAGTCCTAAAACAATTTGCAGAGTGGAAACTTCCTTCTAAGGATGAAAAAGATCGCTTTACGTTAATCCAAGAAGCGAATGACAAGGGAGGAAATTAATCGGAGAATAGTGGATCTTAAGTTATCTCTAGCTAATGAACATATGATGGGATCTGTTCAGAAAAAAGCTATTTTAGATAATTTTATTAAGCTCTACGAATCTCAGATTAAAGATCCTACATAACAAGAAAGACCCTCCAGGAGAACCTCCATTCCCTGGGGGGTTTTTCGTTTGACTGTCCAAACTATTTCTTGGGGCTGTCAGTTGGCAACTAATTCTTACTTAGTGTGGAGAGCCACTTTTCTCCAGAGGTTGTCCGACCAGAGACTCCCTCTAGGTATCCTCTTGGCAAGTGTTACCCAATTAAATTTTATCTGGAATTATCAATAAAATCACTAGGAAAAAATAAGAAATATGACTTTCTAATATCAAGCAATAGCAAGCGATAAGGGGGAAAATGCTATTACTTTCTATCCATAAATTATAAGCCTAGGTTATGTATAACCACGTTATACAAACCAATGGATGAGGAAGCAAAAAAAGCGTATTACGCCAAGGAAATGAGAGGAGCTCCCCTTGTCTCACTTTTAGCTTTTCGTTGTACTTATCAGTTAGAAGTTTGGTTGAAGTCGAGAGGAGCAATCGAGGGAAGAGAATATTCGGCGATAATCCGCCGACTACTTGTTGATGGAGCAAAAAAGGAGGGATTTGATCCTGATGGAATACTCTAAGGATTATTTTGAAGGACTTCCTTCAGATTTGAGATATTGGTTCTGCAAATATAAATCTGCTGTAGGAGATCCTTATAAAACTCCTCTTCCACTAGAGGAAGTATTGAAGAAAGGTGGAACTGGAGTATGTGTTTTAACTGGAGAGTACTCCAATGGATTATTGCTCCTGGACGAAGATGGTTATAAATCAGATATAACTTTTCAACATCACTTCGGAGTTAGTATTGCAAAACTTCCTCCAACTGTTTCTTGTAGTTCAGGAAGACCCAATAGGAAAGAAAGTTTATATAGAGTTCCTCGAGAGTGGTGGGATAAGGTTTACTTCCAAGAATTGAAGTTGAGAGGATGCGGACAAATTGAGCTTAGGTGGGGCAAGCATTACTCGTTAATACAAGGACTACATCCAAGAGATAAGAAGGACGTAATAGACGAGGAAGGTAATTTAGATGAAGTAGAAAGCAAGAAGAAGTTACCTATAGGAACAGGGGATGGAACTGGAGAATATAAATGGATTAAAGGTAGAAGTCCTAAAGATATAGAGATAGCAGAAGCTCCTCTTTGGTTACTTCAGAAGTGGGCAAAAATGGAAAAGAAGCCCGAAGATGGTTCAACGGATGGAGCAACAAATGAAGCAAAAGCTAGACCATTTTCTTTAAAAAGAACCAAAGAAGAATTGCTATGGGATTCTTCCAGGGTTGAACATACTTTGGAAAGATATTTTACTCCTGCTAATAATTACAGCGATTATTCCACCTGGTTAAAAGTGATTATGAGTCTTCACTCTTTATCCAAGGAGTGGGAGGAACATTCTGGAATTAAGGATAGACATTTGAAGGATGCCCACACTTGGAGCTCCTGGATGAATAACTATGATGCGGACGAATTAAATAAAAAATGGAAGAGTTTTAATAGCGAAGGAATAACAATAGCGACTCTTTTCGGACTAGCGAAAGATCATCCTAATTGGGAGATAGATAATCCTCCTGCTACTAAAGAAACAACAACAAAAGAGAAGCCAAAAAGGAAAAGGAGTGAGCTACTAAAAGACCTTCTGGATAGTGCTATAGCAGGGACGGAAGACGATATGGACAAATACTATGAAGACTTCGCAGAAATGCAAGAGAGGTTCAAAAGGAAGCCTGATGATATAAACGTGGATCTACTTCATAAGTTAAGAGATAGATTTTCTAAAAGGACTTATTCAGTAGGTGCTATTGATATGTCCAAAGTAAAAAAGTTGCAGTATATCCTCGAGGGTTATTTGATTAAAGGTGAGATTCACTTGATTTATGGAAGGCTAGGAAGTGGCAAGACAAGTTTGGTCGGTGGGATGGTTAAGTGTGGACATAAGAAGAAAGGATTCTTAGATCAAACAAGACATAGGGATAGTTTTAAAACACTATTTATTCAATCGGATGGTGGTGCTTCAAGATTCCTGGAGGTTTATGAGCAACTTAATCTCACTCCCGATATGGTTGAAGTTTGGGGAGGAGACTTCGCACAAGGAAAGAAGAATTTTAAATTAGATATACCAGGCATAATTCAAATTTATGAAAGATGCAAAGAAGGAGATATAGGTTGCATAGCGATAGACAGCGTGAAGGGAATGTTGAGCTCGAGTCCTTTCAGTTACAAGGACAACGATCAAGTTGATGTTATTGCTCAATTTTTACGAGAGATAGTCCTAGAACCCCTTTCGATTGGATTGATCTTATTGAGTCATATGAATGCTCAGGGAAGGGATGCTAGTGGAGCTCAAAGATGGGGAGAAGTAGCAGGATCAGTTATGGAAGTTCAACCTTCTAAGTGTGGTAATGGGGAAGAGGATCACAACTCAAGAAGGCTCGCAATATGGAAAGATCCTATTGGAGGAAGAAGATTCCTGGACTATAAATTCCAGGATAGTGTCTTCACTCCTGTTCATTCCTCCGATATTGTTGGAGACTGTTTTTCAGCAATGCGGAAATGGGTTCAAGATATTAATTTTCAAACTGGACAAAGTATGTTCACGAGAGTGGATCTTTTGAAGATTCCAAATTTTTCAAGAGCTCAAATAGATAGAACTACTAAAGAACATCTATTGAAAAATGGTATTTTTAAAGCCCAAAAGGATTCCAATGGGAAAGTTCAAAGAGGAAAATATCTTTTGAAGAGTCAGTTCAAGTTGAATAAAGAAGAACCAGAGAAAGAGCAAATAGAACTTATTAAAACTGATGGAATAAAAACTTCCGAGCAATACATTAATGAAATGGATTATTGGGACGCTAACCCCAATACACTTCCTCCTACAAAGAAGATGAATAGCAAAGAGAAAATTGAACTATTACAAGATGCTATGAAGTCAGAAGAAGCAAAAAATAAATTAATTGATATTTAACCTATATAAATGCAACCCTAGAGGAGTAAATAAGTAGAAATAAGACTATAACTAGCAAAACAAGGGAAAAAGCATGAGTAGTCCTATGAGTACATGAGGAAAGAGCTCCACCTTCGTGAATACTCATTACTCATACGATTACTCAAGTTTATTTACTACTAAAACTATTTATATATCTATCTTTATTCCCTTTTTCTCCTCTTCTCCCATATGGCTAATAAGCAAGTGGTGCAAAAAATTTAGACTCGGAAAAAAGGGTTTAAGCTATAGGAAAAAGTTATTCCAGGAGCAGTATGAGCTTAGATAGAGAAATAGCTTCAATGAGAAGACGACTAAAGAAAGTTTTACCCATTGCTTCTCCTCCTGCTTTGAAATTGAACATATTCGAGGAGTCGGATTATAAGCATAAAAAAATCCCAGTAAGCCAAAGCCCCTGGGAATTGAATTTAATTATTGAGGAAAGACCTGAGAACTGGGGAAAATAAATAAATCCGCCCTTTAATAGGTCTAAGCAATAAGAGAAACTGCTTTCTTTTTATCGTCATCCGTTATGTCCAAGTAAAGGCTCAAAGTTTGTAAATTTGAGTGTCCAGATAAACTTTGGATGATCTTTAAAGCTAACCCCGATTTATGGAGCTTAGTGAGCATTGATCGGCGAAATGAGTGCGAAGATCCGCCTTTAATAGAAGATGCCTTCAAGGCCGATTCAAGGGCTAATTGAAAGGCTCTAGGAGTTAAGAAACTACCTTCAAATCTTCCAGGGAAAATATAATCCTCCTGGACTATTTCTCTTCCTTTTAAAAGAGCTAATTCTTGCTTCCATTTCATTAAACAATTAAAGAATTTTTGAGAGATAAAAACTTCTCTACTTTTCAACTTTCGTTTAACAATAGTTTTAGGAAAAAGAATAGATTCTTCTTCAACATCATTCCAGGTTAATTGAACTGCTTCGCCAACTCGGCAACCACAATTCCTCATAAGTAAGGCAAGCGTTTTATGTTTATTAGATGGAAGGTTACTGATGACAGTATCGAGCTCCTTCGTATCTAATACCTTCGCTTGTCCAAAGCGATTTTTCTTCATTAAGTTAAGTTTTAGAGGTTCTAGGACGTAGTGATAGTGCTTCACTTCGTCTTATTGGTATTTTACGAAGTCGTATCAGTTAATATCAATTAATATCAACTAATAAGTATTAAGTATTTGTTATCAATTAGTGGAATAAATTAAGCAATAAAAATATTAACATTACTGTAAAAAGTAGTATTACATATTAACTATAATTATTTGACAAATAGGGGGGAGGGTTGCAATATTTTAGACCTCAAATCGCCCCCCTAGGGACTTACTTAATAAGTTAAATATACATCCTTATTTAACATTTAGCAAGGGTAATTTGCATATAGAAAATGTATAACGCTGTTATACATAAAGTGAGGTTATTATTACTAAATAGTCTTCTTTTTTTGTATGGGTAGAGAGGATCTTGAGCATGACTTCGACCTAGCAGAATTTAATGCTAGTTGCAGAGTTATGAAGTGTGCTCGCCAACTATTTCCACACTCCGAAAAGCAAGCAGAAAACTGGGCTATTTTTGCTTACAATCGGTGGATCAATGGACAGGCAGGGACTCCCGAGGAGCAGAGGAATGCTCGCTGTCCTCGTTGGAAAGAGAATCTCGAAAAGTTCGAAAAGAGAAGACAAAAAACAAAAGTTATTTACTACTAAAACTATGCAAGACCTCCAAGCAATGTATCAAGAACAGTTCGCCAACTTTTGGGCTAAGGCTTTTCCTTCTGAATCATGTCCTCCACTTCCTAAGAAGTTAGAAGATTTAGGTTTGATGAAACAACTAGCACTTAGGGAAGAAGATCCAACACTATTCCAGAATTTATTTAGGAGTGACTATTCTGCAATGCCTTCGGATGTTGCAACTCGTTTAAGGAATAAC
>QCTP01000026.1 GCA_003211115.1 Prochlorococcus sp. AG-673-M19 | reverse complement strand
ATTCAAAAAAACGCGACTTTGATCCTGGTTGAATACCTCCTACTGAAGAAAGTCCTCTTGAGAAGAAATTTAAGAATCCTGGAATTTCCTCACCTAAAGGTACAAGTCTATTTTTGTCAATAAAGGTTGAATAAGTTTTATCCCCTATTTGATATCCAAGCAAAGAGCTTCTTAACCCATTTTTAGAGTTTCTAAAGCCTCCTGCCAACATCCTTATTTTGCTTTTAAAAGCTAAATTGAAATTATTATTCAAGGTCCCCTCAGGAGTAATAAGGAGTTTTGCTTTATTTGATAAGGCAATTTTTTGGGCAGTAATTAACTTATCATTTATAAATTGATTATTAAAGTTCATTTTTTCTCTAGTTGGCATATTAGGTTGCCATAGAGCTACTGGATAGTCTTTATTTCTATTAATTGGGCTTGTTAAACTTCCAAGAAAATGTAAGGTAAAAATCATCAAAACCCCAAAAAGAAATGTTTTCTTTAAATGATATTTTCGTGTCCATTTCGCATGAATTAGATATATCCAAAACCCTATAACTAATTGCACTGCAGACAATCCAGTTGAACCAATCCATCTTGCTAAACCTGCAAGATACATATCTCCAGGAACTAATCCTTCACCCAAACCTATCCAAAAAAGAGGCGTTTGAGAAAGAATAAATTCACCTATTCCCCAAGTAAGAGATAACAATAAAACTTTTATTGTTAATGGTAAAAATTTCATTTTAGAAATATCTTTTTTGAGCAGAATTCTTCTACCTAAAAGACCCCATAAATAAACCAATGCCCCTCCTATAGAAGAACAACCTAATAATATTGAAATAGAAATAATAAAACTTGATATCCAAGAGATACCAAGCCATGTCAATGGGTGAAGATCATAAAGCCAAGAATGACTCACCAAAATAAAGAAAAATCCCCAAAGAAAGTTTGGTAGTTTCTTATCGCTTCTACTCCATAAAATAAATAAGGATATTGGCATAAAAAATAACCACAAATGAGTTGAAGTAGCAATTCCTCCCAAGACTCCACCCAAGCATGGATAAAAAAACTTATTAAACTTTCTAGTTTGAGTATTAATCAACAATATAAAATTTCTAAATTAATTGTTTAAAAACATATTTTATTGTACCTTTTTCTGTAGAATTAAATTTAGCATTTTTTTAAATTTAAGTGAAAGAAGTTTTAATTAGTTTTACTATCTTTGTATTTTGTGTTTCATTAACTCTCTTTAGTCAATTTAATTCCCCAAAAATTGTTAATGCAGCTGAACCAAAAACTGAAATTGCAAATGAAACACCTAATATAAAAACATCTAATGTTTCAAATGCCAATATATTTGAATTAGATCCATCAGATCCAAACCCGATACTTTTCGCCATGGCAGAAGACACCCAAGAAGATAGCAACTCTAGAACTACAGAAAGTGGTTTAATTATTTTAGATATAGTTTATGGAGAGGGAGATGAAGCTAAATCTGGACAAACAGTAAGTGTCAACTACACTGGAACTCTAGAAGACGGGACCCAATTCGATACCAGTATTGGTAGGGCTCCATTTAGTTTTCCATTAGGTGCTGGGAGAGTAATTAAAGGTTGGGATGAAGGAGTCGCAGGTATGAAAGTTGGAGGTAAAAGAAAATTAACAATCCCTCCTGAGCTTGGTTATGGTTCAAGAGGTGCAGGAAATGTAATTCCAGCAAATGCAACTTTAATTTTTGAAGTCGAATTATTAAAAGTCAATTAAAGTAAGAAATAATCTCTAAAACTTTTCAATTTAGTTAATCTACAAGTAAGATATATTCAAATATAAAAAAAACGAATGTTAACTAAATTGGTCAATTCTCTTTTAAATAAAAAACCTACATTGGAAGTTCATGCTCACTGTGATGGTCCTTGTGGTGTTTACGACCCTGCTTCTACAAGAGTCGCTGCCGAAGCAGTATTAGCAATGACAAAGAAGCTAATTGCGCTTACTCCTCCTTCAAGTACAGATTCAGGAGACTGGGCTGCTTACAGCAATACGTTTTCTAGATTTGTAGCCGTAAAAGAAGAGCAGGCCAAAGAAACTAAGAAAGAAATTCTTATCTTATGGACAGATTATTTTAAACCCGTTCACTTAGAAACCTATCCTGATCTACATGAAACAATCTGGAAAGCAGCTAAATTGTGTAGTGCTTGCAAAGTAAATATTGATCTAGCTCAAGCAGAAGAATTAATGAATTATGTAGAAAAAATACATAACATTTTCTGGGAATCAAAAGGTAGAAGTGATGCTTTTGTAAAAGCTAGCTAGTTTAATTATTTTTAAAAATTTTTACGATTTAATTGCATTTTTCTTTGGATTAAGAAATACCGCGATTGTTAAAGGCGATTCTATGCTGCCTAGTTTAAAAGAAAGTGACATAGTATTTTTTAAAAAATATGTAAAAAACAAATCACTTTTGAAAGTTGGTCAAATAGTTATTTTCTATCATCCTCTAAAAAATATTAGGTTAATTAAAAGAATAAAAAATGTTAGTAAAAATAGTATTGAAGTTTTTGGGGATAATATCGCATTTAGTGATGACAGCAGTAAATTTGGATTAATTAATAATGAAAAAGTAATTGGAATAGTTACTTCAAAAATTAAAAAAATCTTCTAGGTCAAAAATAGAGCAGTACTTTTTTGGACCCAAAATAATCCCATAGAAAAAGATAATCCACCTGCAAAAGCTATTAATCTTCTAATAAATTTTTGTCCTGCTTTTAAAGTTGTAGCAGATATTAGGCAAGTAAATAAAATCATACTTGCTAAAGAACCACTCAAATATGAAATTAAATAAGCAAATGCATTAGGAAGAGGTAAAGCTAATGCTGGAAGTATTGCGAGAATATGAGAGCCACCTGCCAAACCATGTAGTAATCCTAAACCTGTCAATGCATGAGAATGCTTATTATGTTTTTTTTGATCATCACTATGAAAATGCAAATGATGGTGAGCTAAGCCATTATGCTGATGAGAGTGAGAGTGAATGTTTATATGTAAAGAATTTCTTATCGCAAAAACTCCAACAATAAGAAGCGAGATTCCAACTAAAAATTCAGCAAAATTGGAAAATTTAGTTAAAGGAGCAATATCTTTTATAAAAATTGCTAAGAAGGCTAAAATAATTACTCCTGAAGAGTGTCCCAACCCCCATGAAATACTATTCCTTGCCGCAATTTTTAGACTCGTAATTGATGATGGCGCCATTGCAATAAGATGATCAGCGCCACTTACCACATGAATAAATCCAGCAAGAATTCCAGTTAATATTACAACCTGCATTTATATATAAAATACAACTTAACAATACTCAGTTTTATAGCACATATATCTAGCTTTAATTAAATTGAGTTAAATAATTTCTTAAAAGAGTTTTCAATATCGCTTTCCCGCATAAACCTTTCGCCAATTAAAACTCCTTTAATTCCAATTGAATCGAGAGTTTTTAAATCTTCAGGGTTATTTATTCCAGATTCACTAATAGGAATAATATTATGTTTTAAAAATATTTCAGAATATTTACTCATTATTTCTTTTGATGTTTTTAGATCAGTTTTAAAAGTCTTCAAGTTTCTATTATTTATTCCAATTAAATTAAATGATTTCAAACTCAATATTCTTTCAAGTTCTATACCATCATGCACTTCAATTAAAACACTCATCTTTAAATTATCTGCAATTTTCTTCAAATAAACTAAATCATCATCGCTTAAGATTGCAGCAATTAGTAATATTGCATCAGCACCTGATACTCTCGCTTTATATATTTGATAAGCAGAAATAATAAAATCTTTGCAAAGCAAAGGCAGATTAGTTGCTCTCCTTACATCTTGAAGTATTTCATAACTTCCTTGAAAAAACCTTTTATCAGTTAATACTGAGATACATGAGGCACCGGACCTTTCATAACAAGAAGCAATTTCTTTTGGATTAAAATCTTCTCTAATAACACCTTTACTAGGACTAGCTTTTTTAATCTCAGCAATAACTCCCGGTTTAATTTTGGAATGTAAAATACTTTTAAAAAAATCTTTTGGTGGAGAAGCTGTATCAAGATTTTTTATTAGATCTTCTAGGGAGATTATTTTCTTAAAATTATTGATTTCAGTATCTTTATGCCAAACAATTTCTTCAAGAATATTTTTTGCTTTTGCCTCTCTGTGAGGAACAGCATATTCTAAGTTTTCTACCCTGACTGTTGGGTTTGGTGGCCTACGTCTTATTTCCATAAACAAATCAATTTACTTTACTTGAGAAGCTGCCTGTTTATAAGCAACCTCAACTACTTCACTAAGAGTAGGGTGAGTATGTACCTCAGTAGCTAGTTGAATTACGTCTTGATTTCTAGAGATTGCATTTGCAATTTCTTGAATCAAATCAGCTGCATGCATCCCAAAGATATGCGCACCTAATACTTTTCCACTATCTTTATTGAAAAGTAATTTAAGAATTCCATCGCTTTCCAATTCTGCTAATGCCTTAGAATTAGCTTTAAAGTAACTTTTCACCACTCCTAAAGTAAAACCCTCTTTGATAGCTATTTCTTTAGCATCAGTTTCTGATAAGCCTACTGAACTTATCTCAGGATGCGTGAATGTTGCAGCTGGAATACTCCTATAATTAATTTCAATTTCTTCACCACATATATTTTCTACAGCAATTGTTCCTTGAGCTGCTGCTGTATGGGCAAGCATAAGTTTACCAGTCACATCACCAACGGCCCAAACATTAGGTATTATTTTTTCACCATTTAAAACTCTCATTTGATTATCAATAGGTATATAACCTTTTATAGTTTCGATACCTACTGAATCAAGATTGAGATTTTTACTATTAGGACTCCTACCAGTAGCTACAAGAACGCCATCAACTTCTAAGTTTTCTACAATTTCCTTTGATTTTGCATCCGTTAGTTCTATCTTTACAGGGCATCCAGGAGTGATTTTAGTCGCAAACACATTAGATTTTGTATCAATATCTCTTGATTGAATAAGATTTTTCCTGGCTATTTTTGTGATATCTGGATCAAAGGTTGGCATTATATTTTCCAAAGCCTCAATCATGGTCACTTCGCAACCTAGAGCGGTATATACATCAGCGAATTCTAAACCTATATATCCACTTCCAATAATGGCTATCCATCTTGGGAGCCACTCAAGTTTTACTGCTTCATCACTTGTGAAAACTGTTCTATTATCTAAAGTTATTCCAGGAGGTACAAAGGGAGAAGAACCTGTAGCTAGAACTGTATTTTTACATGTAAAGATCCTATCAATTCCATTATTGTCTCTTACTCCTACTTTTTGATTACCTTCAAGTCTTCCAAAACCTAGAATAATTTCAACTCCACTTCTTTTAAGGGTTTTTGTTAAGTTTTCTCTAACATTTGATACTAAATTATTAGCATGATCAGCAATTTTTGATCTTTCGAATCTAACAGGGGAAGCATGAATACCAAACTTTGCTAAATGTTCATAATTGGCAATTTCTCTAACTTTTCCACTTGCTGCCAATAGAGCTTTGGAAGGTACGCATCCTTTATTGACGCAAGTACCTCCCATATCTCCAGACTCTATGATGGCAACTTTAAGACCTTTTTCTGCAGCATGTTTGGCGGCATCAAATCCTCCATATCCTGCACCAATTACTATCAAATCAAAGTCAAAATTTGGATCAGTCACTTTTGTTTTCTTGAAGTAGAAGTATATGCGACTCTTTTTCGTTCAAGTAATAATGGAACTGCAACACAAGCCACATTCAATGATTCTACAAGCTCACTATGCGGAATAGTAATTGTTTCATTAAAAGCTTCTTGAATTCTTTTATGAATACCATTACCTTCATTACCCAATATAAGTGCGGTTGGTTTAGACCAATCAATTTCCCAATATGGTTTTTGAGATTTATTAGGATTATTATTATGACTACTTGTAGAAATTATTTGAAACCCGTTCTTTGAAAATCGATCTAATGATGACAATAAAGAATTAATCATTTCTTCTTCGCCTCCATCAAATCTTTTAAATGGGAGATGAAAAACAGAGCCACTAGATGCTCTTAATACCTTTTGCCCTAAGGGATGCGCTCCCCCTGCTAATAATATCTTGTTAACACCCGCAGCTAAAGCTGTCCTAAAAAGGTTACCCATATTTCCAGGGTCCTGAATCCTATCAAGGACAAGAATAAAGTCATCTTCAATATTATTAAAGTCAACATTAAGTATTGATGAAATCTCCACCAAGGCGGCTATTCCATCAGGATTTTTTGTAGATACTGCTGAAGCTAAAACTTCTTCTGATACAACAATTATTGATGATTGTTCAATCTTTTGATAAAGATCCTCATTTTTATCAAGCCATTTTTCAGTAGTTAAAATTTTTGAAGGATGATTGCCAGACTTCAGCATTTCTTCGATCAAATGAGTACCTTCAATGCAAAAATAATCTTTATCTTTTGTATTAGATCCTTTTTTAAACGATCTAAATCTTTTAACTAAAGCATTACTTTTACTAGTTATTTTTGGAAAAAATTTTTCTATAGTAATTTAAATAATTTTTATATTAAATACATTTTAGTTACTTAAATATTTTGATCAATTATATTTTTTTAAAATCTTAATTCTTAGCCATTTAAATTTACACCCTTTAGTATTAATTAATATTCATCGCGTTACACAGGGTGGACTTACTATATTTAGTTTGTCATTATTAGACCAATAAAAAAATTCTTGATGGTTTGCGTAAGCAACAATAAGTCATATCTTAAATCGCAACATTTAAAGATTATTGGCCAAAAAACCTTAAGAGGGAAGGTGAAAATAAGTGGTGCAAAGAATTCCGCATTAGTATTACTTGCGGCATCATTACTAACTGACGAAAAAATCATATTAGATAATGTTCCTCTTCTGACTGATATTGAGAAAATGGGAAATATACTTAAAAATTTAGGAGTTAAATTACACAATAAAGATCATCAATTAATAATTGATTCAAAGAATATATCCATACAAGAACTTCCATATGAACTTGTAAATGGATTAAGAGCTAGTTTCTTTTGTATTGGAGCATTATTAACAAGATTTGGGGAAGCTTCAATACCTTTACCTGGTGGGTGCAATATTGGTGAAAGACCTATCAACGAGCATATAAATGGGCTAAGGGCATTAGGTGCAGAAATTATCATTGACAGAGATATCGTAAAGGCAAAATTAGTTGAGAAGGGAAGTAAACTTTTTGGTGCAAATATCAGATTAAATTGTCCAAGTGTTGGGGCTACTGAAACATTAATAATGGCGGCATCCTTAGCAGAAGGCAGAACTGTGATAGAGAATGCGGCAAGGGAGCCTGAAATTCAAGATTTATGCCAGATGTTAAATAAAATGGGAGCAAAAATTTATGACTCTGGTAAAGAAAAAATAATTATTGATGGAGTGCCTAAACTTCATGGCTGTACTCATAAAGTAATCCCAGATAGAATTGAAGCAGGAACTTTTTTAATAGCTGCTGCTGCAACTTCATCTTCAATTACAGTTTCTCCAGTAATTCCAAATCACTTAGAGGAAGTGTTAAATAAGCTAGAAGAAAGTGGTAGTAAAATAAAAATAAAAGGAAATTCGATTTCAATAAAAGGTAATAATATTAAAGCAGTAGATATTAAAACCGCTCCATTTCCAGGATTCCCTACCGACTTACAGGCTCCATTTATGGCTTTAATGACTATTGCTAAAGGGAGATCTAAGATCACCGAAACAATTTTTGAAAATAGAATGAATCATGTTGATCTCTTAAATCAAATGGGAAGCTCTATAACTTTGAAAGATAATATAGCTCACATAAATGGAGTTAAAAAATTAAGAGGAATGACATTAGTTGGATTAGACTTGAGATCTTCAGCAGCTCTTATAATTGCTGCTTTAACCTCAAAAAATGTTAGTTATGTGTATGGACTTGAACATCTAGATAGGGGCTACGAAAAATTTGAGCAAAAATTATCCAAATTAGGTATTGAAATTAAAAGACAAATAACGAGACGCTCAATTAGCGAATCAAACCATGACGACTCAAACTCAAATAATAGAAAGGTTTCTGATATAAGAGCGGCTTAATTTTGGTTTTAAACGTAGGCTACGTTGATAAGTGACACACAGCCAATAAAAATAAAAGATAATACCAAGAAACGAACAGACCAATATTTATTTAATCCATTAATTTTAAGATCATTCATACCCATGTGCCACCGTTAGTACCGAAAGCAGTGAAAATAGCTACTGCAATAAATAAATATGGTGCTAACTTAAATGATAACTTTTGAGTTTTATTTTTTGTTTTGATTCCCGACATAATTTTTATAAACATTACTAAGAAATATAACACAATATTACTATCTGTGAAGTCTAATTATCAAAATTAGTCTTCACAGCTCTATTCTGATACGGTAATGTTTCAAAAATGTAACTTAAGGCTTTATTTTGAGCTTAATTTCTGATCTTATGTGTTTAATTTAAGATCTTTTTTAGAATTATTTATTTTTTTCAACAACTCTTTTCCATAAAGCAGAAAAAGTAGTCAATGCATAGAATATTGTTATAGTTAAATAAGTTAATTATTTGTGAAGAGCCTTGGGAGCGTGGTGGAATTGGTAGACGCACCGCACTCAAAATGCGGCACCTTCGGGTATGTCGGTTCAAGTCCGACCGCTCCCACTTTAATGAATACTTATACTAGATTTAATATTTCTTTCAAGAAAGGTAATGGATGTTGGCTATGGGATGAAAAAGGCAAAAAATATCTTGATGCTGTGGCTGGTATAGCAACATGTAGCTTAGGGCATAGCAATAGAATCCTAAGAAAAAAGTTATCCGCACAATTAAAAAAAGTTCAGCACATATCAAATCTTTATAAAATTGAAGAGCAAGAAGAATTAAGCAAATATTTAACTAAACAGAGTTGTGCTGAAAGTGTTTTTTTCTGCAATAGTGGTGCCGAGGCAAATGAGTCAGCAATTAAATTAATCAAAAAGTATGGTAATACAGTACATAAAGGTAAAGAATCTTTTATTCTTGCTGCTGAATCTAGCTTTCATGGTAGAACACTCGCAACTTTAAGTGCTACTGGTCAACCTAAGTACCAAAGAGGTTTTGAACCAATGGTTAAAGGTTTTAAGTTTTTCAAATATAACGATATTGCTTCTGTAAAAAAATTATTTGAAGAGTTAAAAGAAAATAACCAAAAAGCTTCTGGAATTTTAGTTGAACCTATTCAAGGAGAAGGAGGAGTAATACCTGGAGATAAAGAATTTTTTAAAGAATTAAGAGAAATTTGTAATCAAAACAATTCTCTTTTAATTCTTGATGAAGTTCAGAGTGGGGTAGGAAGAACGGGAAAAATGTGGGGATATGAGAATCTAGAAATCGAACCTGATGGATTCACATTAGCTAAAGGATTAGGTGGAGGGCATGCGATTGGGGCTTTATTGGTACAAAAAAAAGCGAACATTTTTTCTCCTGGAGATCACGCAAGTACTTTTGGTGGCAATCCTTTTGCTTGTAGAGCTGCTATAACAGTTTTAGAAGAAATCAAAAGACGTAGAATTCTTAAAAACGTTTTTGAAAGAGGTAATCAATTAAATGAGGGTTTTACTAGAATTTCAGCGAAATTTCCTAAAATTATTAGTGGCATAAGAGGACTAGGATTAATACAAGGTCTTGTTATAAATGATTCCTACACAGATGCAAAAACGATCACATTAAAAGCTTTTGATAAAGGTTTACTATTAGTACCAGCAGGAGGAAACGTCGTTAGGTTTGTACCACCTTTGATAATTTCGAGAAATGAGATCAATATACTTTTAAAGAAATTAGATTTAATTTTCGAAGAGATGTAAATTCTATTAATTTTGATTAATGTAAATATTGAGAATTTTGATTTACTCTCGCCCAAATTAGAAAGGGAAAATATTCAATTAGGATTATCAAGAATAAAAAATGCTTTAAGAGATTTAGATGACCCATGCAAAAATATACCTGCTATTCAAATTGTTGGGACAAATGGTAAAGGTTCGATTACCGCTTTTATAGAAAACATTCTTTATGCAGATAAAAAGAATATTGGGGTTACTACTTCACCTCACCTTTTAGATATCTGTGAGAGGATTAGAGTGAATAAAGAAGAGATTAGTAAGGAAGAATTTGAAAGACTATTTAAGAAAATAAAAAATAATCTTTCAACACATAAATTATCTCCTTTTGAACAAATTATTTGTTGTGCACTAAATTTTTTTGATTTTAAAAAAGTAGATTTATTAATTCTTGAAGCTGGTTTAGGTGGGCGATTAGACGCTACTACAGCCCATCCTTTAAGACCAATAATTGCTATTGGTAATATAGATTTAGACCATAAAGAATATCTTGGAGACTCAATTGAAAAAATTGCGAAAGAAAAAGTAGCTGTAATTGAAAAAAATGCATTTGTTATTTCTTGTCGTCAAGAAGCTGCAGTTGAGGAAATAATTAAAGCAAGAGTCAAACAAGTAAATGCAAAAATCATATGGAAAGAATCGCTATCTAATGATTATGAAATTGGTTTAAAAGGTAATTTTCAAAAACAAAACGCAGCTGTTGCTATTGGAGTAATTGAAGAACTAATTAATTTTGGCTTTAAGGTTAAAGAAAGCTCCATTAAGGAAGGACTTAAGAATGCAAAATGGAGCGGGAGGTTAGAAATAATTAAATGTTTTAATAAAAAGATTCTTGTTGATTCTGCACATAATTACTCTGCGGCAAAAGCCCTTTCAGAGGAAAGGAAAACTTGGAATAATAATAAGGAAGGGATTTATTGGATTTTAGGAGTCCAAATACACAAAGATATTGCCTCAATGATAAAAGTTCTTATTAAAGAAAATGATCATATACTTTTAGTCCCAGTTCCTAATCAAGCAAGTTGGAAATTAAGAGATCTATCTAGTATTAACGAGCTAAATCATTTAGATATAAATGAGTTTGAAAAAGTTGATCATGCTTTTAATTATCTTTTGGAGCTTGAAAAATGGCCAAAATGTAATCCTGTGCTTACAGGTTCAATATTTTTAGTTGCTGAGTTTATTAAATTTGCAAATAATCAAAAGTTTTAAATATTAAACTCATCTTTTATTTCCCACCCTTGCAATTTACCAGGATTTAATAAACCTTTTGGATCAAATTTTAATTTTGCTTTTACTTGATCAGAATCAATAACTCCTAATCCACCTCCCTCAACAGTTAATACATGTGGATTAAAAATAATTGCTCCCAGTTTCTTACAATTATCAATTATTTGGTTTATTTGATCTGAACTATGCCATTTTATTACAGGCAAAGCAGCCAATCTAGGGACTCCTTGTTGAGCAACAGCTTCAATATGCCAAAGAATATTCTTATCCCATTTTTCTCTCAAAGAATTAATTAATTCGAATTCCTTATCTAGAGGTAAAAGCATCTGTAAATATGTCCAGTTTTTGTCCTTTGCTCTCATATGAAGGGTTGTATGATTCCACACTACTTCAGAGATTCCATTTGTTAATTTATCTTCTTCTCCAAGAAGAAAAGAATTAACTTTATATTTTTTACAAATTAATTCAATAGTTTTTACCCCACCAAGCGTTGATTGAATCAAAATCTTGTGACTTTTACATTTACCTTTAAACCAGGAAGGCATTTGATCTACAATTTCCTTCTCAAGAATTGCGCCAAGCTTCAAGTCAATTGCTGCAGTGGTACATATTTTTAATATTTCGATTGTCTTATTTAACTCTTCACAGTCAATTATTATCGAGTACCACTTACGTTTTATATCAGTAGCGATTAATAATGAAGTAATAATTCCATTAGTTCCATACGCATGATTTAAAGGTTCTGATTCTTGAGCATCAAATCTTAGTAATTTAGGCTCTTCATTTATAGTTACAGCTTCTAAACCTATAAGATTCCCTGGATCTCTTAAAAATCCCCATCTAATTGATCCAATACCTCCTGAGCCCCCAGCAATAAAACCTCCTATAGTTGCAGTTTTCCATGTACTGGGAAGCAACCTTAATTCTCTTCCATATTTTTCTAATTCTTTATTTAAATCTCCCATTAAGCATCCAGATTGTACCTTTACGAAACCTGTCTCAGGATAAAATTCTTCAATTTTATTTAAACAAGTCATTTGCATAACAATACCTTTAAACAAAGGGACAGCTTGTCCATAATTACCTGTTCCTGAACCTCTTAAAGTAAGTGGTATCGAAAATTCCCAACAAATTTCTGCTACTTTCTTTACTGCATTTTGATCCATAGGTCGTACCGCCAAGTCAGCGATACAACCATCTAGTCTCTTTTCGAGTATTGGAGAATAATTATAAAAGTCTTTTGAAAGTCTCTTTACATCGGAAATCCTTTCAATAATTTCTAAATTATCAACTCTTTTTAATTGTTCTACTAATTTTGAATTTCTCAATGACATTAATAATCTATTACTTACT
>QCTP01000025.1 GCA_003211115.1 Prochlorococcus sp. AG-673-M19 | reverse complement strand
TTAATTTATTTTCTCTAAAAATATTAATCAACTTATCAGGTTCATCAATTTTATTAGTAAGATTTAAAAGATCGTCTATATCTTTTTTTTCCTTAATTTTGAATATTATTAAAACATCATCAATATTTTTTTCTTTATTATTGTTGGTAGTTATTATTAGTTCATTATTATAAATATCTTCTAATTTATTTTTACCAATATCTATACCTAGATAAGCCAATATACTATTTTTTATTAAAACAAGCTCATCTTGGTTTTTTGTTTCATAGTTTTTTCTTATATCATTAGTAATTTTTGAACTTTTAGTATTTGAAATGAATAATGTTTTATTATCTTTAGGTAAGTACTTTAAGATTTTTAATTCTGAAATATAATCTTTACTAACTTTACTTAAACTGTAAGAGTTTTTTTCAAATCCAAAAATAAGACATAAAGATAATACTGTTATTATAATTAGTGATTTAATATTCATTTTTATTTTTATTTTTAACAATATGATTATTGTTTTAACTTTACTGATTAAATTGTTAATAACAAATAGTTATTTCTAAAAATTTGAGAAATCATCCGAAAACTATAAATGCTTTTGATCTTAATGAATGGTTTAATTCTGAAGATGAAAATCCTATTATTATTGATGTTAGAGAGGATGCTGAACTTGAAATAGCTATTTTTCCTAGAGACTTTGTACATTTACCAATCAGTAAAGTTTCTGTTGAGTATGTAAAAACAAAAATTTGTGATGCAATAGATAAAAAGTTTGTTGTTCTATGTCATGCAGGTATCAGAAGTTATAATTTTGGACAATGGTCTTTAGATAATAATCTGATAAACGAAATATGGAATCTTGAAGAAGGAATAGATGGATGGAGTAAGTATATTGACCAAACAATTCCTAGATATTAGTTACTAAATATCTAAAGATGATGCGACAGTATTAACATCCTTATCTCCTCTACCAGAACAATTAATAACTATTTCCGTATCTTCATTTAAGGTAGGACATAATTTTTCTAGCCAGGCAAAAGCATGAGCCGTTTCGAGAGCGGGAATAATTCCCTCCAGTTGACTTACTAGTTTCAAAGCCTCTAAAGCTTCTGTATCAGTAACAGAGCCATATTCTGCTCTCCCTATGTCTTTTAAAAAACTATGTTCAGGACCTACTCCAGGATAATCAAGCCCTGCACTTATTGAATGAGCTTCTTGTACTTGACCATTCTTATCTTGCAAAAGAAGACTCATTGATCCATGTAAAATTCCAACAGATCCTTTAGTAATAGTTGCGGCATGTTTTTCCGTATCAACTCCGCTTCCTGCAGCTTCAACTCCAATTAGTCGAACTGATTTTTCTTTTACAAAAGGGTGAAAAAGACCCATTGCATTTGATCCTCCACCTACACAAGCAAGCAAAATATCAGGTAATGAGCCAAATGATTCTAGACATTGTTTTTTAGCTTCTTCTCCTATGACTGCATGAAAATCTCTAACAATCATTGGGAATGGGTGAGGTCCTGCAACTGATCCTAAAATGTAATGTGTTGTCTCAACATTTGATACCCAATCCCTAATAGCTTCACTAGTTGCATCTTTGAGAGTTGAAGTACCTGAAGTGACAACTTTTACTTCTGCTCCTAAAAGTTTCATCCTAAATACATTTAATGATTGTCTTTTTATATCTTCCGCGCCCATATAGATGATGCATTTTAAACCAAATCTCGCACATACAGTAGCTGTAGCAACCCCATGTTGTCCTGCACCTGTCTCAGCAATGATTCTTTGTTTACCCATTCTTATTGCTAATAAAGCTTGCCCTAATGCATTATTGATTTTGTGAGCTCCAGTGTGATTTAGGTCTTCTCTTTTGAGCCATATCCTGTTAGTAGAGTTTTTTGTTTTGTAATGTTCAGTAAGTCTTTTAGCTTCATATAATGGAGTTTCTCTCCCGACATAATTTTTCAGTAAATGATTTAATTCATTAACAAATTGTTTATCTTTCCACGCATCAGATGCTGCTTTTTCTAATTCAAAAAGGGCAGGCATTAATGTTTCAGGCACATATTGACCACCGTATTTTCCAAATCTTCCTTCCTTGGAAGGTTGATTTAAATCATCATTATTATAATTTTGATCCCTATGGGAAATTGTACTAACCAATTTTCTATACTATGAAGTATCAATTAATTATAAAGTATATAAAAAATAATGAAAAAAAAAAATTGGATTGAATTTGATAATCAGGAAAATATTTGTCAAGAAAAGCCTGAAGAAGATAATTTAAAAAAAATAATAAAGATAAATATCTCAAAACAAAAAAAAGGTAAAAAAGGAAAGACTATTACTTTAATAAAAGGGCTAGGGATTACAAATCAAACAGAAGTTAAGGAATTACTTAAAAAAATTAAAGTATTTTGCGGTACTGGCGGAAATTTAATAGGTGAAGATATTCAGTTGCAAGGAGATATGGTAAAAAAATCAATTGAGTTTCTTCGTAATGAAGGATTTCAAAATTTATAAGTCAAGAGTTAAGATAGATTTCTATATTTGAAAAAAAAATGACGGAACTTAATCAGAAAAATTCAGAAAAAAATATTATATGGCACAATTTAACGATTGATAGAAATAAGTTAGAAAAAATGAGAGGCCATAAAGGAATGGTCATTTGGTTTACAGGATTATCAGGCTCTGGGAAAAGTACCTTAGCGAATGCAGTAAATGAGGTTTTACACCTTGAAGGATTATCAACTTATATATTGGATGGAGATAATATCAGACATGGTTTATGCAAGGATCTAGGATTTTCGGATGAAGATAGAGAAGAAAATATAAGAAGAATCGGAGAGGTAGCTAATTTATTTATGAATGCCGGAATCATAACCATTACAGCATTTGTCTCCCCTTTCCTTAGCGATAGAAATAAGGTGAGAAAAATTATTGGATCAAAGGATTTTATTGAGGTATATTGTGCCGCAGACATTGATGTATGCGAGAGTCGAGATACTAAAGGTCTATATAAAAAGGCACGTTTAGGAGAAATTAAAGAATTTACTGGGATATCCAGTCCATATGAAGCACCCGTAAAGCCTGAAATAGTTGTTGATACAGGTTCTTTAGATTTAAATAATTCTGTTGAAAAAGTTATTAATTATCTTAGAGAAAATAATTTAATACAAAAGATTTAATTTATAAAAATCTTTTAGTAAGTTTTTAGATAAGTATCAGCTCCTAAAGAAGATAATTTATTATTTTTAGTTCTTACTTGTTTATGGAGATTATCTCTAAATTTTTTCATTTTTTCTCTCAAGGTTTCATCAACTAGACTAAGAATTTGAATTGTTAATAAACCAGCATTTTTTGCGCCGTTTATAGCCACTGTTGCTACCGGAATCCCCGCAGGCATTTGAACAATTGATAATAGGGAATCAATTCCCTTCAGAGTTTTGCTTTCTACCGGTACTCCTATAACAGGAATGCATGTTAGTGAAGCTATCATGCCAGGCAGGTGAGCAGCTCCACCAGCTCCAGCCACAATAACTTTTATGTTTTCTGATTCTGCTTTTTTTGCATATTCCATCATTTCCAATGGTGTTCGATGTGCAGAAAGTATAGAAACCTCAGTTTCTATACCAAATTCATTCAATATATCTATTGCAGGTTTCAAAGTTTTTAGATCTGAATCACTTCCCATTACTACAGCAATTTTATAAATATTGCTGGAATTAAAGTCTGACAAAATAACAAATCAATTCTTTTCTTATAATGACGTGCAATTACTTGAGCGCTAGTTAGTTATTATTAAAAAGACTAATTTTGTATGAATTGTTATGACATCTAATAAAAATCTCGAAAAAAACGAAGTTAGGGAGTATTTCAATGGAACTGGTTTTGATCGATGGAAAAAAATTTATAGTAAATCAGAAGAAATCAATACAGTACAGAAAAATATTAGAAAGGGTCATCAAAAGACAGTGGATGATGTTGTTTCATATGTAAAGAACTACCCTGATTTAAGAAATAAGAGCTTTTGTGATGCTGGTTGCGGTGTTGGAAGTCTAGCTATTCCTTTACTAAGACTTGGTATAAAAGATTTGCAGGTAAGTGATATATCCTCTGAAATGATTAAAGAAACAAAAAAACGTATCAATGAATTGGGCTTGAATCAAAGCAAAATTAAATTTTTTACCAGTGATCTTGAACAGTTAAAAGGGGTATTTGATGTTGTGATTTGTTTAGATGTATTTATTCATTACCCGCAACCAGTTGCTGAAGAAATGGTCAGACATTTATGTGACATGAGTAAAGAAAAGCTAATAGTTAGTTTTGCTCCTTTTACACCAACATTGGCTGTTCTAAAAAATATTGGAAAGTTGTTTCCTGGGCCAAGTAAAACTACTAGAGCTTATACACTAAGAGAAAAAGGTATTATTAATACTGCAAATGAAAAAGGTTTTATTGTGGTTCAAAAGAAATTAAATCAAGCTCCATTTTATTTTTCTAAATTAATTGAATTTAAGAAAATTAAATAAATTATTTTACTAGATGATTTTCAAGTGCGTAGCGGACTAATTCGGTCCTGCTTGATGTACTTGTTTTAATAAATAGTCTGCTAACGTACTTTTCAACATTTCTGATAGAAGTTTCAAGTTGTCTGGCAATTTCTTTATTCATAAGACCCTCTGCTACAAGTTGAAGTACACTTGCTTCTCTTGGTGTAAAACTAGGAAGATCTATAGTATTTTCTTGATTTAGGGGATTTTGATCTGTAAGCATAGATTTTATTTCAGTAATTTGTTTTGCCATTTTACTAACATCAATATCAGCAAATCTTGCTGCTTCTTTGAGTAATCGCTCTTGCCTATTAATAACATTTTTAACTCTTGCAGATAATTCATCTGGATCAAATGGTTTCGAAATATAATCATCAATTCCTGCAAGATATCCTTGGGTTCTATCTAAAGTCATTCCTTTTGCTGTAAGAAAAATAACTGGAGTACCTCCTAGCTTTTCATCTTCTCTTATTTTTTCTAATAAGGCATAACCATTTGATCTCGGCATCATAATATCGGTAATAATTAGATCTGGGAAAATTGTTTGAGCTTTTTCCCAACCGTCATCTCCATCAACCGCAATAAAGATTTCAAACCCTTCGTCTTCGAGAAATGTTTTTACAGCTGTTCTTAAACCGGGCTCATCATCTACTAATAAAATTTTTGATTTTCTAATTGTGTCATTATTGACTTGATTAGTGTCATTCATTTTTTTAATTTTGAATTAAATTTTCTTTAGCCTAATGATAATTTTATATACTAAATATGATGCTTTCAACTCCCATACTACTAGATTATCAATCTTCAACGCCTTGTTTAGAGGATGTTGTAGATTCTATGAAACCCTTTTGGAGCGAAATATTTTCTAATCCTTCGAGTAAATCAAATTTAGCGGGAATTAATGCAAGTGCTGTATTAGAAGTCTCAAGAGAAAAAATACAAGAATATTTATTTCTACAAAAAAAGAAAGTAATTTTTACTAGTGGAGCAACAGAATCTAATAATTTGGCCTTACTAGGTTTTGCAAGAAATTATTATAAAGAAACAGAAAATTATGGTCATATTATTACTCTAAAAACTGAGCATAAAGCTGTGTTAGAGCCCTTAGATCAATTAAGAAAAGAGGGATTTAATGTTACTGAAATTTTACCCGGAAAAGATGGTTTAATTTCAGAGGAAAAATTTATTAGCTGTATAAGAGATGATACATTTTTGGTAAGTATCATGATGGCAAATAACGAAATAGGAGTTATTCAGCCCCTGAAAGAAATTTCAGCAATATGCAGATCAAGAGGCATAATTCTCCATTCTGATTATGCACAATGTTTAGGTTTTCTCAAATTAGATAGCCTTGACTCAGTAGCAAATATGTTAACAATAAGCTCCCATAAAATATATGGTCCTAAAGGAGTTGGATTACTTTTGATTGATAAAGATATTGAGCTCCAGCCTCTTATTTTAGGAGGTGGGCAAGAATTTGGTTTGCGATCTGGAACATTACCATTACCTTTGATAGTAGGCTTTACTAAAGCAATAGAGATAGCCATTTTTAATCAAAAAAAGAATATTGAAAAATTTCTTTTTCATAGAGATAAACTTTTGAAGGGATTATTATTCAATAATTCTGGTGTTGAAATTAATGGTTCAATGAAAAAAAGATTACCTCATAATTTGAATCTGACAGTGCTTGATATAAATGGTTCAAAATTTCACAAAAGTTTGAAATCTAAAATAATTTGTTCTAGTGGATCAGCATGTAGTAATGGCCAACCTTCCCATGTTTTACAAGCTCTTGGAAGGACTTATAAAGAAGCAGAGGCCTCGTTAAGATTAAGTATTGGTTTGATGACTACCACAGAAGATGTAGAAAAATCAATCCAGATAATTACAGATACTATTAAATCATTACGTTAAAATTTTAGTTTATTTAATTGAGCAATTCTTAATTTTGCGCTTCGAGATCTTTTATTATTTTTAACTTCTTTTTCTTTTGGTTTAATTGGTTTTTTTGTAAGGTTTTTTAATCTTTCATCACCCTTAAAAGAATTTTTGACTAGCCGATCTTCTATTGAATGAAAGCTAATAATTGAAATTATGCCCTCAGGTAATAGCCAATCTGGAGCAATTTCCAAAAATCTTTCTAATGATTCAATTTCTTTATTAACTGCAATCCTTAGTGCCTGGAATGTTCTGGTTGCAGGATGAATTTTTCGATATCTTTGTTTGGGTGGGAAACAACCAGCAATTGAATATGCTAAACCTTTTGTACCTGAGTATTTACCTTTTTCTTTTAAATCTTTTTTAATTTTCCAAGAAATCTTTCGTGATAATCTCTCATCGCCATATTTGAAAATTAAATCAGCTAGATCTTTTTCACTTAAATTCTCAATTAAGTTCTCCGCAGTAATTTCAAGTGAGGGATTCATTCGCATATCTAAAGGGCCATCTTTTTGAAAACTAAACCCTCTTTCTGGGCTGTCTATTTGATTACTGTTTACTCCAAGATCTGCTATAACAAAAGAAACTTTTTCTTTTGGCTTAAAGTTAGCAAAGTTTGAGGGACTTATTTCGATCCTAGATTTAAATTCTTCAAGCTTATTTAGTGCTGACTTCCTGGCTAATGGATCGTGATCTAATCCAATTATTTTCAAATCAGGATATTTTTTCAATAACTCATATGAGTGCCCACCACCACCTAGAGTTGCGTCTATCCCTATTACTTTACTGTTTGATATTAATGGATATTGATCTATAGAAAATAAAATTTCATCTGTCATCACTGACTTATGATTGAATAAAGATGAATTAGAAAGGTCAGTTTGCATAACTTTCTACTAAAATTTAAATAGAGGTAAATTATTAATGGCTCAACTAGAGACTAGAACAGAACCAATGGTGGTCAACTTTGGGCCACACCATCCTTCTATGCATGGTGTGTTGAGGTTAGTTGTAACCCTTGATGGAGAGAATGTAATAGATTGTGAGCCCGTAATTGGATATTTGCACAGAGGAATGGAAAAGATAGCTGAAAACAGGACAAACGTTATGTATGTACCTTATGTAAGCAGAATGGATTATGCCGCTGGAATGTTTTATGAAGCAATTGTAGTAAATGCACCCGAAAGATTGGCAAATATTACAGTACCCAAAAGGGCAAGTTACATAAGAGTTCTAATGTTGGAGCTTAATAGGATTGCAAATCATCTGTTATGGCTAGGTCCATTTCTAGCAGATGTAGGAGCTCAAACTCCATTCTTTTATATCTTTAGAGAAAGGGAGATGATTTATGACCTTTGGGAAGCTGCTACTGGTCAGAGATTAATAAACAATAATTTTTTTAGAATAGGAGGCGTCGCTTGTGATTTACCTTATGGATGGTTAGAAAAATGTATAGATTTTTGTGATTGGTTTGCTCCAAAGATCGATGAATACGAAAAATTAATAACAAATAATCCTATATTCAAAAAAAGGATCGAAGGTCTCGGAACTATTCAAAAAGATCAAGCAATTAATTGGTCGCTTTCTGGCCCAATGCTTAGGGCTTCTGGAGTTTCTTGGGATCTTAGAAAAGCTGATAATTACGAGTGTTATAACGATTTTGATTGGAAAATTGCTTCAGAAAAAGAAGGTGATTGTTACGCAAGATATCGAGTAAGAGTAGAAGAAATGAGACAATCATTAAAAATTCTTCGTCAAGCTTGTGAAATGATTCCTGGGGGTCCAACAGAAAATTTGGAAGCTAAACGTATGGCAACAGAGGATAAAAAAAGTGAAATATTTGGTATGGACTATCAATATGTAGCTAAGAAAGTTGCACCAACTTTCAAGATTCCTAATGGGGAATTATATACAAGATTAGAATCGGGAAAAGGAGAAATAGGAGTTTTTATTCAAGGAAATAATGATGTGACACCATGGAGATTTAAAATTAGAGCTGCTGATTTAAATAATTTACAAATATTGCCTCATATACTCAAGGGAGCAAAAATAGCAGATATTATGGCAATACTTGGCTCGATTGATGTCATTATGGGTTCTGTAGATAGGTAAATCTTTTAATGAAACCTAATAATTGGTTGATATTAAAAAGGAAAGTAAGATTTGGTGATTGTGACTCGGCAGGAGTGATACATTTTCACAACCTTTTAAAATGGGCACATGAAAGTTGGGAAGAAAGTATTGATATTTATGGTATTCCTTATCAAGATATTTTTCCTTCATCCCTTTCTCATAAAAATCAATTTATATTTCCAATAGTCAATTGTGAAGCCAATTTTTTTTCAGCTATTAAGATTGGTGATTTACTTACAATTAAGATATTACCCAAAAAAATCAACAATCACTTATTTCAAGTAAGTACATTTTTTTTGAAAGATGAAATTAATGTTGCGGAAGGAAAAATAATCCATTGTTCTCTAGATGTTGATTCAAATTTAAAAGTTAAATTACCTGATCAACTTGATAGATGGATAGAGGCTTCGAATATAAATAATAATTTAAAAGAGTGCTAATTTTCATATTTTATTTTTTTTCAAATATGTAATTGGATTTTTTAATTTCGTTATAGTGATTTTTACCAATAATCCAAGTTTCAGGTCTCTCATGTTTTGGCCAATTTTTAGCAAATTTTTTTAATAGTTTTAATGAAAATTCAATATTTGATTTATTAGTTTCCTTGTTGAAATAAATAATGATTTTGATTTTATTTCCCCATTCTTTATGAGGTATTTTTAGAATCATAAAATTTTCTACTGGAATTTTTTCATTTAATATAAAGTCACTTAATCGTGATTTAATGACTTCTGGAAAAACTATTTCACCTCCAGAATTAAAAGCATTATCTATTCTGCCAATAAATTTTAAATAAAGGGAATCTTTCAATTTTTGTATCTCACCCAAATCACTGCTTTCCCACCATCCATTTTTATCTTTAAAATTTTTAGTTTTAGAAGATTGAAGTAATTCAATGCCTATCCTTTCTGATTTGATTTGGATTAAACCCTTTTTACTAATTCTTAAATTTATATCACATAGTATTTCTCCAACATTATCAAGACCTTCTAAAAATTCCTCTGGTTTTAAGCTAGTAACCATAGCTGCCGTCTCAGTAGACCCGTAACAAGGTGCTAAATTTATTTTTTCTAATCTGCATTTTCTAGAAGTTTCACTTGATATAGATGCACCACCAATCCAAATTAAATCAAACATTTTTAACCATTTAATCCCATCTTTTTCAGATAAAAGTCGTTTTAATTGTGTTGGCACTAATGAAGTTATAAGATGCTGTCTATCTTTTTTAATCTTATTAGTAAAGAGTAATAACTCATTGCTTTTTTTAATTAATTTTGGAGAAATAGTGATGTGGTCACAACTCCAAATGCTGCTTCTAAAGAGTGGCATTAATCCACTTATATGATTCAAAGGTAAGGTATTAAAAATTAAACAGTTTTGTAATTCAAAGCCTTGTTTTTCAAGCCAAATTCCAGATGCCTTAGCTGAAGAATTGAGATTTTCTAAATTATGAATACATTTTCTAGGACTTCCACTACTTCCACTACTATTTAAGATTATTGCAGGTCCACTTAAATCAATAGCCTCTAATATTTCTTCATTTTCATAAGATTTACTTTTTATATAAGTAATTTTTTTTTCGTTGATGTTTTCAAGAATTTTTTTAATAGATTCTTTTTCATTATTTTCAACTTCAAGAATATGAATTTTATTTTTCACAGTTGATCCCATATGCTTTTAGGCTCATCTAGGAAAAGAAAAGAATTAGGATTTTTGTTCATAGCTAAACCAGGAACTTTTGGAGTCAGTCCCAATAGCTGTAAAGATGATAAATGAAAAAGCCATCTTCTGCCTACTCCTGTTTCGAAAGAAGTGCTTAAGGATCTAAAACCTTTTTTATCTTTTAACTCTTTTAAAAGATGCATTGGATTCGTCTCTTGTGAAGGTCTTCGAATTTGCCAACCATCCCATTCATTAATCAAATAAGGATATTTTAATAGTGATTCATCTAAAGCAACAGGTATCCTTTTATTCAGTTCTTTTAAACCCTCAATATCATCTGTAGAAAGGGGTTGTTCTAGCCAATCTATATTTTCAACATCTTTTAAAATATCAACCCATCTATTAGCTATTTTCCTTTCCCAAGACCCATTCGCGTCTATTCTTAATTTAATATTACTTCTTAAATGTTTTAATATTTCTTCTAAAGTTTTTTCTTCAGAGACATTATTTTGTATTGCTACTTTCCATTTAATGGTAAGTGGTTTGCTATTAAAAAATTTATTTTCTTGCAATATTTTTAAATCTTGAAGAGCGTTATGAGGATTTAAAAGTATAGCTGTTTGATCAATTTCATTAAAGTAATAATTTTCTTGAAAAATTATTTTTCTTTCAATTTCAGCTAATGCAGAGTTTATTGCTGATTGAATGCATGGGTGAAAACTCTTTATTAGCTCAGATATATTTTTTGAATTAATGTATTTAGGAATCTGATTTAATTGTATTTGACATTTAGCTAAATCTTTTTTACTTAGAGGATTTACTTCTCCAAAACCAATTCCCTTTTCAATATTTTTTAATTTAATTATCCACCCAGATCTATATGTATATGTTGTATTTGAATTATCAATTTTGGATGATAATTTAAAGAAAAAAGATTTTTTTTTAAAAGTTAAGTTCATTTATAAATTAAGTAATCCATAATAAATCCTGTTATTAATCCAATTCCATTTAGTGTTTGAAATTTGATAGCAATAAATTTACAATTTCTTATTACTTCAGGTCTGTTATATGAATTTTTCAACAAATTTATAAGCTTTAATGATTGAGGAAAACTAATAAGATAAAGAATACATAGTATCGGAATAAAACTGCTAATTATTAAAAAAAGTTGGAATACATAAATTACAAAAACTATCCAAGGAACTAGTTTAGATCCTTTTTTTGCTCCTAAGCGAACTAAAGGTGAATTTTTGCCATGTTCTTTATCTTCTTTGATTTGATGGAAATGAGAACAAAATAATACTAGTGTGGTTGCCAATGAGGAACCTGAACCAAGTAATAATGACTCTTTCCAAGGTATAGAAAATAAGTATATATCGGATGGGTTTAATGCAATTAAGGCAGCTGAGTAAGTTAAGGGCCCAAAAGCTATCCAGCATAATGGTTCACCTAATCCTTGGTAACCTAAACGGAAAGGTGGTCCTTGATATAAATACCCCAAGAAACAGCATAAGGCCACCAATAGCATTACATTAATGCTTGTTGATAATGCAATGATGGTAATTATTAATAATCCAATCAATAGAGATGTATATGCGGTAATTGAAACTATTTTTTTACTTCGAACAAGATTTACAATGGAATGAAATTTAAATTCATCAATTCCTGTTTCTGCATCGAATAAATCATTAGTTAGATTTTCCCAAATTAGTATTAATATTGCTGCGATCGTGAATGCTATTAGATTATATATTTTGATATTTTTGAAAGAGTTGAGAGTATAAGCGCCTGATATAAAAACTGGCAAAATTGCAACGGAATAAAGAGGCCATTTTATTGCTTGTTTCCATAACCTTTTATTTCTTTCATTCATTTTTTAATGCAGTTAAAAAAACTATCAATATTAAATATAGTTTATAAATTGAGTTACATTTTTTACTTTAATGCATGATTTTTAGTTATTTTCAATAAGTGATGAAAAATAATTTAAACTTTTCCGATTTTTTAAAAGTTGTTTTTTCCAATTTCGATAAGAAAGAGGGAAATACAGGCTTGGTAAGTATTTGTTTGGAGATACCTTGTATTGAGTTATTTGATGTATATGAATTTTTTGTTGATAATGCAATGATGGTAATTATTAATAATCCAATCAATAGAGATGTATATGCGGTAATTGAAACTATTTTTTTACTTCGAACAAGATTTACAATGGAATGAAATTTAAATTCATCAATTCCTGTTTCTGCATCGAATAAATCATTAGTTAGATTTTCCTTCAATATGCTC
>QCTP01000024.1 GCA_003211115.1 Prochlorococcus sp. AG-673-M19 | reverse complement strand
CATCTAATAAATGGACCTAAAATAGGAACTGGTCCAAAGGTTGGTCCACAAAAATCAAAATAATCTCTATGTTCTTGTATTAAGCCATTTTTAGAAAATATTAAACGTGTTGTTCCGGGATAAATAAATTCTTTACCTAATATTTTTAAGCCCATTGTCCATTCCACAAATCCACAGTTTCCATTAATTGATATGGCGTGAGTTTCCAAATAAACGTCATCACATCTTTTAACAAGCTTTTCTTGAGCATTAACATAGGAATCTAATCCTTTTGTTTCCTGAGTTGGGTCAATAAAAGTTACATTTTCATTATAAAATTCTGCCCATTTTTGTTTTGTTGGTGCTTCTTTTCCATAAGGTTTAGTAAATAGGTCCCTTAAATCTTCAACAGAAATAATTTTCGGCATTAATAAAAAATATCCAACACTATTTTATTAAGTATATTTGAAAAAAGCGGATGAAGAGATTCGAACTCTCGACATTCTCCTTGGCAAGGAGATGCTCTACCACTGAGCTACATCCGCGTAATTTGTTTATTTTATCCTAAAAAAGGATTGAAATGAGCAAAAACTTACTTTTTTTGAAACTAATTTAAATTTTTGATTAGAGATCCCATTTCAATAGCTTGCAAAGCATAATTCCAACCAAGATTATTTTTAATCCCAGCTCGTTCTAAAGCCTGTTGCATGGTATCAGTAGTTAAAATACCAAAAATAATGGGAACGTTATTATCATATGAGGCTTGCGAAATCCCCTTACTAGCTTCAGAAATTACAACATCATAATGAGAAGTTTCTCCTCGAATAACAGCTCCAAGAGCAATCAAAACGTCATAATTAGATTTTTTTAAGAGTGTTTTAGCTGCTATTGGCAGTTCGAATGATCCAGGAACCCAAACAATATCAAGTTCCTTACTTGTTTCAGAAGTATCTAAACCATGTCTTTTTAGACAATCAAGGCAACCAGATAATATTTTATTAGTAATTAAATCATTAAATCTTGCAACTACTATGCCCACTTTTAAAGTAGAAGCATTGGTAAAAGATCCCTCAAAGATAGTCATTAAAATTTTTCCCTTATATAACTACAATCTCATGAAAAGGTAAAGGTATTAAGTTCAAACTAAGGATGAAACAATACCTGTAACAAAGACTAAAACGACCCAAACTGCAGCAATAGAATATATTTTCCTTCTACTCTCTTTCTGTCCCTCTTCTGTTGAGGGTTGAGTTACGTATAAAACTGGAACTCCTACAACTGCGATTAGAGAAGCAAATAAAAGAGCATTTACAAAGAAAAAGTTAACTGCCTGCATGATTCAAACTTATTTTAAAATAATTATAGATACCATGATCTCATGAAAATGAATATTTTTGGAGAAAATTTACATACTTTTAGTCACTTTAAAAATGCAAAAAGAAAATTAGTACCTAATATCAACTTATAAATAATAAAAATATGCAAGAAGATACAATAATTCAAAAAAATTTATTTGCAATTAATAATGAACAATCACAGCAAAACAGCTCAACTGAAATTCCTGAAGATTATTCCAATGAAGAATTAAAAAAAGAATCTCAAAAAAGACCCAGGCAAAGAAAAAATTCAAAAAATATAATTAACAAATTCAAAAATGGTTTGAATGTTGAAAGAAAGAGTGAATGCATTAATGAAAAATCTTACAGTTATAAAACGGTTGAAAAACAAAAATTAACTCCAATTCTTAGACATTATGTTCAATTAAAAGAAGAAAACCCCAATAGATTGTTGTTATATAGATTAGGTGATTTTTTTGAATGTTTTTTTGAAGATGCTGTATTTATATCTAACTTATTAGAGATAACTTTAACTAGCAAAGATGCTGGCAAAGAGATAGGTAAGATCCCTATGGCAGGAGTACCTCATCATGCAATGGAGAGATACTGCGCAGATTTAATTAAGAAAAACCATTCAGTTGTGATATGTGATCAGTTAGAAAAAAGTTCTGGGCACTATGGAACACCACTTAAAAGAGGAATAACAAGAATAATCACCCCAGGAACTGTCATAGAGGAAGGTATGTTAGTTGCAAAAAAAAATAATTGGATAACAGCAATACACTTATCAGAAAACATTTCTGAAAATTTATATGAATGGGGTATTTCAAGAGCAGATGTAAGTACAGGGGAATTATTAACAATGGAGGGAAAGTCAATATCAAAATTATTCGATGAAATTATTAAATTGGATACATCAGAAATTATCGTAGGTAGCAATGAGGAGAAAAATTTATTAGAGGAACAAAATAAACAAATTAGATATACCATCACTCAAGAGACTTTTTTCAGCATTAATGAAGCAAGTTCAACCATAAAAAAATATTTTGAAATTCTAAGTTTAGAGGGTCTAGGACTCAAAAATTTAAATAATGCAACTAAAGCACTTGGTGGCTTACTAAATTATTTAGAGAAAATTAATCCATCTAATTTAGAAAACGATTCTTCTCTAAAAATTTCTTTAGATTTCCCACAAATAGAATTCCCAAAAGATCATTTAATTATTGATTATCAAACTCAAAAAAATTTAGAAATAAAAAATACACAACGAGAAAATAATTATGTTGGTTCGCTTCTTTGGAGTATTGATAGAACATATACCTGTATGGGTGCAAGATGTTTAAGAAGATGGATAGACTCTCCTTTATTAAATATTGATGAAATTATTAAAAGACAAAATATTATTTCAAACTTTTTGGAATCTAAAAAGTTGAGAATAGATACCCAAAATATACTCAGAGCAATGGGCGATTTAGAGAGACTTTCTGGTAGAGCATGTGCTGGTCACGCTAGTCCAAGAGATTTGATAGCAATATCAGAGGGTTTAAAAAAATTACCAAGATTAAAGTCAATTGTTGAGTTATTTAAGTATAAAATCCCATCTTGGACAGATCAATTAAAAAATATTAATAATGAACTCTTAGAATTAGCAGATCTAATAAGTTTTAAGCTAGTAGAAAATCCCCCTTTAAATACTAGCGAAGGAGGCATTATCCATGATGGAGTTGATAATGTTTTAGATGGCTTACGTAATTTAATTGACGATTACTCAGATTGGTTGAGTCGAGAAGAATTAAAAGAAAGAAAAATTAGCAAAATATCAAATTTAAAAATTCAATTTCATAAAAACTTTGGTTATTACATTTCAATAAATAAATCTAAGGTAAATTTAGCTCCTACTCATTGGATTAAAAGGCAAACTCTTACCAATGAGGAAAGATATGTAACTACAGAAATCAAAAATAGAGAAAATAAAATATTTCAGGTGAAAAGTCAGGCGACAGCAAAAGAATATGAATTGTTTTGCGAGATAAGAAATCTTGTAGCTTCAAAAACAAAACAAATTAGATCTATAGCAAAATCTATTGCCTGTATGGACGCATTACTCGGTTTGGCAATTACATCATTCGAAAATAATTTCATAAAACCAACTCTTTTACCAATGACAGATTCAACGGCACAACAAAGTACTGAAATTATTGCCGGACGAAATCCTATCGTTGAACAATTATTAACTAATCAACAATTTATATCTAATGATATTTTGTTTAATAAAAAGCAAAAATTAATAATATTAACTGGTCCAAATGCTAGTGGAAAGAGTTGCTTTATTAGACAAATAGGATTAATACAAATTTTATCTCAAATTGGGAGCTTCATCCCTGCCAGTAAAGCGGAAATTCAAATTGCAGATCGAATATTTACAAGAATTGGCGCTGTAGATGATCAATCATCTGGACAATCTACATTTATGGTAGAAATGTCTGAGACTGCATCAATACTAAATCAAGCGACATCAAATTCTCTTGTCTTACTTGATGAGATAGGAAGAGGAACATCTACTTTTGACGGGCTATCCATAGCATGGTCAGTGAGTGAATATCTAGCGAAAAAAATTGTTTGTAATACCATTTTTGCAACACATTACCATGAACTCAATTACCTAAAAAATACACATACAAATGTAGAAAATTTCCAAGTATTAGTTAAGCAAAAAAAGGATAAGCTAATTTTTTGCCATAAAATTGAAAAAGGTGGTGCAAACAAAAGTTATGGGATTGAAGCTGCAAAGTTAGCGGGAGTTCCTATAGAAGTTGTCGATAAAGCTAGAATAGTTTTAGATTATTTAGAAAAAAATAATAAGTTAAATTCCCAAATTAAAATTAAATAAATAATCCAAGAAATTCATATTGAATTATTTTAAATGGTTTCTCTTAATAAAGCGTTAACTGCGGCAGCGGCCATTGCAGCGCCTCCTCTAGTAGAGTTGATAACTATTCTTGGATAATTAGTTTTGAGTAATTTTTCTTTACTCTGTCGAACTCCAATAAAACCTACAGGCATACCAATAATTAAACTAGGAATCTGTTTTGAATTCTTTAGAATATCTAATAAATTAACTAATGCTGTTGGAGAACTTCCAATAACAATAATTGGTGATTGAACTCCATAATTTTTAGCAGATAATTCAATCCAACCTTTTTCTATCCCATAAGCAGTTTTAGTCAATCCTAATAAATCTTTTTCATTAAACCAATTTTTCGCCGAGACAACTGAGTTCCCGCTAGTTTTTTTTGCCATTGATTTAATGGCTGCAGCGGCCATATCGGTATCAGTTAATATTGGGGCTCCTTCTTTTAAAGATTTTATAGCCTTTTCACATGCTCCTTCACTAAATTCCAAAAGTTTCTGGATATTAAAATCACCTGAGGTATGAACTAATCTTTCTAAAACTTTATTTTCTAAGAAATTAAAATTATTTTTAATCAAATTAGATCTAATAAATCTAATACTTTCTAAAAAAATAGGATGATCTTTTATCATTAAAATTGAATTTATTTTATCTTAAAAGAAGCATAATTATAATAAGCCTCTTTTTTAGCGAATATGCCAATACATATAATATGGGGAGATGATTTAAATGCAAGTAATAAGTTTATTCAAAAAATAGTTGATCAAAAAGTATCCAAAACATGGGGAGAAATAAATGTTAGCTATTTAAATGGTGATGATGATAATCAAATCAAAAAAGCATTTGATGAAATATTAACTCCTCCTTTGGGAGATGGATCAAGAGTAGTTGTATTAAAAAATAATCCAATATTCACAAACAAAAATGAGGAGATAATAATCAAATTTGAAAAAATTTATCAAATTATTCCTAGTAATACTTATTTTATTTTACAAAATGCCAAAAAACCAGACACAAGACTCAAGATTACAAAATTTGTTCGAAATTTAATAAAAAAAGATTTAGCAATTGAAAATTCGTTTCCTTTGCCAGATATCTGGGATTATGAAAGTCAAAAAAAATACCTAGAAGCCACTGCAAATTCAATGAATATTAATCTTGGGAAAGGAGCAGCAGAATTAATTATTAATTCAGTAGGAAATGATAGTTTTAAATTAAGGAGCGAATTAGCTAAAGCAAAGATTTATCTAGATGCAATAAATAGTAATGAAAACAAAGAACTTATTCTAAAAAGTGATGATGTAAAAAAAATTTTTAATGATCATCAGTCAAATATTTTTAAAATAGTTGATCATCTATTACAAAAGAATATCAAAGAAGGTCTTTTAGAAATCGATTATTTATTAAAAAAAGGAGAACCTGCCTTAAGGCTCAATGCAGGATTAATAAGTCAAATTAGAATGCACACCATCGTAAAGTTATTAAACCAATCTGGTGAGAAAGATTTATCAAAAATATGCAAAATTGCTAATATATCAAATCCAAAAAGAATTTTTTTTATCCGTAAAAAAGTTACTCATACATCTTCAGTTTTCTTAATTAATTTGATGAGTAATTTATTAGATATTGATTCATCATTAAAAAAAGGCAATAATCCTATTAATGTTTTTATAGAAAATCTCGTTAACTTAAGTTAATCAAATATTAAGTTTGATAATTTATATTATTATTTAAATATGGCTTTATTAATCAAAAAATTTGGCGGCACATCGGTTGGAGATATTAAAAAAATTAAGGCCATTTCACAAATTATTGTTCAAAGTAAAGAAGCTGGCAATGATATCGTCATAGTTGTATCTGCAATGGGTAATTCTACAGATAACCTAAATCGGTTAGCAGAATCAATAAGCAAAAATCCAAATAGCAGGGAATTAGATATGCTCCTCTCAACAGGTGAGCAAGTTACTATTGCTCTTCTATCAATGTCATTAAATGAATTTGGGATCCCTGCAGTATCTATGACAGGTAGTCAAGTTGGAATTATTACTGAATCAATTCATGGAAAAGCAAGAATTCTAGATATCAAAACAGAACGAATACAAAACTATCTTGATCAAGGTTATGTTGTAGTAGTTGCAGGTTTTCAAGGTTCAACGCTTAGTCATACTGGATCAATGGAAATCACAACTTTAGGAAGAGGGGGTTCAGATACTTCAGCAGTAGCACTATCTACCGCATTGGGTGCAGAAACTTGTGAGATATATACAGACGTTCCTGGGGTTCTCACCACTGATCCAAGAATAGTACCTAATGCAAAATTACTCGACATTATTAGTTGTGAGGAGATGCTTGAACTTGCGAGTGTAGGTGCATCAGTCCTTCATCCAAGAGCTGTAGAAATTGCTCGTAATTATGGAATTAAATTATATGTGAAATCTAGTCAAAATCTCTCTAATGGAACTCTTCTACATAGCAAAATAAAACCATTAACTCTCAAAAGAGGGGGGTTAGAATTAACAAAAACTGTTAATAGTCTTGAAGTATTAGAAAAGCAAATCGTATTTAGTATTTCCAATCTACCTGATAGACCTGGAATTGCAGCTCAAATATTTGAAACTTTGTCTGATGCAAGCATTAATGTTGATTTAATAATCCAAGCTACTCATGATGGGAATAGTAATGACATAGCATTTACAGTTAATCAGTTTGAATTAACTAAAACAATTGAGCAATGTAAATTGATAACAAAGCAATTAGGTGGAAAATATAATTTCAAAACAAATTTGACTAAGTTAAGTATTCAAGGAGCTGGAATAATGGGAAGACCAAGCGTTTCAGCTGATTTATTTGATACTTTATCCCAAGCGAACATAAATGTAAGGTTAATAGCAACTAGCGAAATCAAAGTCAGCTGTGTAATAGATATTGATAATATTCCAAAAGCTATTAGATTTGTAAGTGAAAAATTTAAATTATCTGATAAACAAATTTTTATTAATCCAGTATTTGAGAAAGAAGATCAACCTGAAGTAAGAGGTATTGCACTAGATAAAAATCAAGTTCAAGTTAGTTTTCGAAACTTACCAGATAAACCTGGTGTAGCAGCTTCAATATGTTTAGCTCTCGCAGAAAATAATTTAATTTTTGACACTATTGTTCAATCTGAAAGGTTAACATCTTTCAAAACCAAAGATATAAGTTTCACTATGAACAAAAAAGACAGAGAAAGAGCTAATAAAATTTTTCATTCATTAACAAATAAATTATCAGGATCATTTATTGAAGATGGGCCTGCGATAGCCAAAGTAAGCACAGTTGGAGCTGGAATGGCATTTAAAGTTGGAACAGCTGGAAAAATATTTAGAGCTCTTGCAAATAAAAATATTAATATAGAAATGATTGCCACAAGCGAGATAAGAACCTCTTGTATCGTCTTAGAAAAAGATTGCGATCAAGCAGTAAATGCTATTCATTCTTATTTCGAATTAGACAAATAAATATTTAACTATTTCTAGATAATTTTTGCCGAAGTTTCTTAATTCTATCTCTAAGATTTGCTGCCTCTTCAAAATTTAGTTCTTTAGCTGCATTTTTCATTTTATTTTCTAACTTATCAATTAAATCAGGCATTTCTTCCAGTAAGCATTGATTATCTGTAGAATTTAAAATCTCATCTGTTTTATTATTAACAATATTTATAAGATCTTTGGATAATCCACCACTCTCTAATTTTCTTGATAATTCTAGAAATGATAATATTGAATTTTCTATTTTCTTTCCTGCAGGTTTTGGAGTAATACCGTTTATCTGATTATATTTTTTTTGAATAGTTCTTCTTCTATCAGTTTCAGATATAGCTCTTTTCATAGATTGTGTAAAGTTATCTGCATAGAGTAAAGCAACTCCTTCCACATGCCTTGCAGCTCTTCCAATAGTTTGAATTAGCGAGCGCTCTGCTCTCAAAAAGCCCTCTTTATCAGCATCCATAATTGCAACTAAGGAAACTTCAGGTAAATCAAGTCCCTCCCGGAGCAAATTTACTCCAACTAATACATCATATTCACCCAATCTAAGATCTTGTATAATTTCTATCCTTTCAATTGAATGAATTTCAGAATGTAAATACCTCACCCTGACTTTATTATCTGATAAAAAATCTGTAAGATCTTCTGCCATTCTTTTTGTAAGAGTAGTGACAAGAACTCTTTGTTTCTTCTTAGCTCTAACTCTTATTTCTGACAAAAGATCTTCTATTTGACCATCACTAGGCCTTACATCAATAATTGGGTCTAAAACACCAGTTGGTCTTATAACTTGTTCTATGAACTGACCTTCACATTGATCCAACTCCCATTGACCAGGAGTTGCACTAATAAACAATGTCTGTCTAGATTTTTCCCAAAATTCCTCACACTTTAGAGGCCTATTATCTGCAGCACTTGGCAACCTAAAACCATGATCTATTAAAACCTTTTTTCTAGCTTGGTCCCCGTTATACATTGCATGTAATTGCGGGCATGTTACGTGACTTTCATCAACTACTAATAGCCAGTCTTTTGGGAAATAATCTATTAAGCATTCTGGGGGAGTTCCCGCTTCTCTACCAGCTAAATGACGTGCATAGTTTTCAACACCATTGCAATATCCTACTTCTCTAAGCATTTCCAAATCATATTTTGTACGCTGTTCTAAACGTTGGGCTTCTAACAACTTCCCTTCATAAGCAAATTTATCTAATTGTCCTTTTAATTCACTTTTTATTGCACTAATAGCAGCCTCTAATCTCTCTTTTGGAGTTACAAAATGCTTGGCAGGATAAACACTAACTTGATCAAGACTCTCAAGAATCTCTCCAGTTAACGGATCAACAAATCTAATAGCCTCTATCTCATCTCCAAATAACTCAATTCTTATCAATCTATCTTCATAAGCTGGACCAATTTCTAATACATCCCCTTTAATTCTAAATCGACCTCTAGTTATTTCTACATCGTTTCTTGTGTATTGATTATCAACTAATGATCTTAAAGAGGAACGTAAATTTATTGATTCACCTACCACAAATTTAACAGCAGCTTTTAAATATTCACTTGGTATTCCAAGGCCATAAATACAGCTAATAGATGCAACAACTATTACATCTTTCCTTTCAAATAATGATCTAGTAGCCGAATGCCTAAGCATATCAATCTCCTCATTAATTGATGCAGTTTTTGCTATATATGTATCACTTATTGGAACATAAGCCTCAGGTTGATAATAATCATAGTAAGAAATAAAGTATTCAACAGCGTTTTTAGGAAAGAACTCTCTTAATTCATTGCATAATTGAGCTGCTAAAGTTTTATTATGAGCTAAAACTAGTGCGGGTCTTCCAGTTTGTTCTATTACATTTGCAATAGTGAAAGTTTTCCCGGTTCCAGTTGCCCCCAAAAGAGTTTGGTATTCCTTGCCGCTATTAACTCCATGAACTAATTTTTTAATAGCTTCAGGTTGATCACCATTAGGTTCATAAGGTGCTTGAAGCTTATAGTTATTCATTCAGCTATTAGCTTAGTATTTTTTTATATTAGGAAATTTTTTCTTTAATTATTGAATTTTTCAAAGATTCTTTTAAACCTCTAACAACAGCAATCATTGAGATTAAATCATCTAATTTGTTTACTACAGACCCAACCCCAACTGCGGAAGCTCCACATGATACAGCTAATGGACAAGTTACCTCACTTAAACCTGAAGCACTCATTATTGGAATATTAATAGATTGTTTCTCAAATTCTTTATGTATTGCAAAAGTAGCTGCCAATGTAGGTACTGATTTTTCTAATAATCCTTGTATACCAGAATTATATGGATTAGCACTTTTACCTCCTTCAGTTTGGATAATATCAGCACCTTCCAAAACTAATTTCATAGCAAAATCTACTTGTCTGTCTATAGGAATAGTATGGGGAACTGTAACTGATAAAGGAACATTAGGTAAAATATCTTTAGTCTCTTTTGTTAGATTTAAAACTTTGTCCTCCGAAAAAGTAATTCCTGCTGCATAAAAACTATCATAGTTTCCTATTTCGATTAAAGAAGCACCTGCCTTAACTGAGTTTATAAATGATTTAGGCTCCACAGAACTTACACAAACAGGTAATGATGAAATATCAATAGCAGACTCAACCAATTCAGGTTTACAAGCTATATCAATTAAATCAGCACCCCCTAAAAAAGATGCTTCTGAAATCTTTTTAACAGATTGGAGATCAAAATTACTTAATCCTGAGATAACTTTGAGTAAAGATTTATTGCTTAACTCTTCTTGAATTTTTTGTGGCAAAAGATTAATGAGACTCATTGACTTGATGAATTTATTACCTGATTGTGACATTGTTTTAATAAAACAGTGAATTTTTTAAAAAATATTATTTGAGTTAAACAATATGTCTAATAAACATTTAACGCAAAAAAATTGGACGTCATGGCATCATCAGCTTCATAAAGAGTTATTAAACGACAAAAAACTAATTCCTAATGGAGCAAATCTATTGATAGCAGTTTCGGGAGGACAAGATTCAATGGCTTTGTTAAAGCTAATCAATGATATGAAAAATCAGCATAAATGGTTTGTAAATGTTTGGCATGGAGATCATCAATGGCACGAACAATCTGAAAGATATGCACTTGAATTAAAAAGTTACTGTGATAAAAGAAATATCTCATATTTTTGTGATCGAGCTGATAAAGAAACTATTTCTTCTGAAGAAAAAGCGCGAGATTGGAGATATAAAAAATTAAGTGAAAGGGCAAATCAATTATTAAGTGAAAACCAAAAAAATATAAATATTTACTTAATAACAGGTCACACTAATACAGATAACGCAGAAACATTTTTACTCAATTTGGCTAGAGGAAGCAATTATGCAGGACTAAGTTATATCGAAAAAAAAAGATTACTTAAAGATAATATTTTTTTAATAAGACCATTTTTAATATTTAGCAGAGAAAATACCAAGACAATTTGTAACTTAATGAACATTCCCATTTGGGAAGACCCATCAAACTGCGATCTAAAAATAAAGAGGAATTTAGTCAGAAAAAAAATTATACCCACTTTTGAAAATATGTATCCTGGTTATTCCAAAAGAATAAATAGTTTTGCAATAAAAATGAGCAACTACAATAAAGAACAAAAGGATCTAGGTAGGCTTGCATACCTATCCTGTAAAGATGCAAAGGGTCTCAAAAGAAAACTATTAAATAGCTTATGCATTGAAGCTAGATGTACAATTTTAAATATTTTCTTGCAAAAAAATTGTACAAAACAATTAAATTCAAATAATATAAATGATATAGCCGCTTCAATTTTTGAAAAAGATAGAGGCCAAATAAACTTGCCCGAAAGATTAAAGATTATTTGGAATATAGATTATATAAATCTTGAAAAATCTTAAGATGTTACTGCCGATCTTCTTCTTCTAGTCCTACCCTCAAAAGATTCTTCTTTTTCAGAAGTAATTAATGAATCTTTTGAAGATTTAGGATTATCTTGCGTATTAATTTTTTTAAGATTGTTTGAATTGTTTGGATTATTATTGTTATTTCTTTTATGGAAGTTTTGATTATTTCTATTTCTATTATGGTTATTATGATCTTCAGTAATCTTTGGAATATAAGCACGTGTTCCACTTGGTGCTGGCTGAACTAAACAAAGAATTAGAGGCTCTACTTGTAACTCTCTTCTCATTCTCCTACTTAAACCATTTTCTATTTCTCTTTGAACGCCTATCCAATCTACCTCGAAATTATTAGGGCCAGTTTGTCTAGATAACTGCTTCCATCTATTTTCCAAAACCCAACTAATTTCTCGTTCAGTCCACATAGACATTTTTCTAGGTTCTGCGGTAGTCACAACCCCCCTTAGATTTACTCTTGGTGGAGCAACCATTTTTCCATCAGTACTTATAGCTGCTAAAACAGTTACGACTCCATCTCCGGCTAATTGCTGCCTTTCCTTTAATACTCGAGCATCAACAATTCCATTGCGAGAGTTATCTAATAATTCTACTCCGGCTTTTACAGGATCTCCTTTATTAATAGAATCAGGAGTTAATTCAACAACATCTCCATTTTCAATAATTAGAATATTGTCTTTTGGAACTCCCATAGTCTGAGCACTTCTACTATGACAAACAAGCATCCTATGTTCTCCGTGAACAGGGACAAAAAACTTAGGTTTAGCTAATGCCAACATTAATTTTTGATCTTCTTGGAAACCATGACCAGAAACATGAATATTTTCACCTTTTCCGTAAACAACCTTAGCTCCCATTTTCATTAATCTATCGATTGTATTTACGACACCAATAGTATTTCCTGGAATTGGACTTGCAGAAAATATTACAGTATCAGTTGTTTTAAGACGAACATGTTGATGCTCACCACGAGAAATTCTACTTAAAGCAGCTAAAGGTTCCCCTTGACTACCAGTCATTAATAATAATGTTTCTCTATCAGGCAAATCTCTAATTTGTTTAATAGGAACAAACAAATCATCTGGGCATTTCATATAACCAATATCTCTAGCCTTAGCAATAACATTTATCATGGATCTACCTAATAAACCGACCTTTCTTCCGTGTTTCATAGCCAACTCTAATATCATTGTCACTCTATGAACAGAACTAGCAAAGGTAGTAAGGATAACTCGTTCTTTTGCCTCAGCAATATGTTTTTCTAAAGAAGGATAAATAGTCTTTTCAGAAGGACAAAAACCTGGAACCTCTGCATTAGTAGAATCACTAAACATACATAAAACCCCTTTCTCGCCATAATGCACCATTCGTTCAATATCAAATTGTTCTCCATCAACTGGCATATGATCAAACTTAAAATCACCAGTAAATATAATTGTGCCGACAGGTGTTGAAACTGCTAAAGAAAAACTGTCACAAATTGAATGTGTATTGCGAATGAATTCAACAGAAAAATGTTGTCCAACTTTTACAACATCTCTCGGATTTACTGTCTGTATTGTCGTCCTGTCAGATACCCCTGCTTCCTCCATTTTTCCTCTTAACATTGACATTGCTAGTCTTGGGCCGTAAATAATCGGAATATTAAAATGCTTCAGATGATGAGAAATACCTCCGATATGATCCTCATGTCCATGAGTCACTATCATTCCTTTTATTCTTCTTTGATTTTCTTTTAAAAAAGTTGTATCTGGCATAACAATATTTACACCATGCATGCCATCTGACGGGAAAGCTAGTCCAGCATCAATTAGCATTAATTCATCTCCAAATTCAAAAACACAAGTATTTTTTCCGATTTCATGTAAGCCACCCAATGGTATTACTCTTAGAGTGGGGCTATTACTTTTAGATCCTGTTGAATTATTTGAAGATCTATTAATAGTTGAATTTGATCTTGATTGCATAATTTAAAATTTATAAAGTCTTGCTTGTAATCAAACTAATTTTATTTGAATTTAATTATCAAGTTGAATAGAATCCTTAATGTAAGGATTTGAGGATAATTGAAAGTTGTTTTTTCATCTCTATAGGTAATGGAGATAAAGGACTCCTTGGATTACCTACATTCCATCCAG
>QCTP01000023.1 GCA_003211115.1 Prochlorococcus sp. AG-673-M19 | reverse complement strand
CAACTTTAGAGGATAAGTAATTTCTGACTCATAAAGTTGCTTTCTATTCAAATAGGCATTACTAGGAGGCTGATTACCTAAGTCCAAAATTGGTTCTAAAAGTTTGTTCCCACAATGTCTACATTTATGATTCATATTTCCTGGAAGTAAGGTAAGGAGTTATCTCTATCGCTTATTTCTGCTACATTTAGAGGCCAGGATACTTTTATTTTAGGATCATCCCATTTAATGCCACTCTCATGCGAAGGTTTATAGTTATTTGAATGTATATATAATAACTCGCAATTATCTTGTAAAGATTGGAAACCATGAGCACAACCTTCAGGTACAAAAATAGCATTATTTTTAGAAGAACATAGCTCTAATGAGAAATACTTTTTATAAGTCTTTGAATCTTTTCTTAAATCGATAACAACATCCCAAACTTTTCCTCTTAAACACCTTATTAACTTCGATTCCTGATATGGTTTCTTTTGATAATGTAGGCCTCTAATTGTGCCTTTTTTACGAGTCAAAGATAAATTAATCTGACAAATCTTTTTATCAAGCCAAACTTTTTTAAATAATTTTTCATTTTCTTTAAAGCAGCTCAAAAATGAACCTCTTTTATCATCAAATATTTCCGATTTTATTTCGTAAACGTTTTCTATTAATTCAGTCTCCATTATTATTTCCTAAAAACTTTTTAATTATTATTACCATATCATTTTAAACAATTGATTTTAAAAATTTATTTCTAAGAACCTTAATAAGAATTTAATACAAAATCTCTTTTCTATTATTCCCAATACTTTGTAATAAATAAGATATTTTAAAAGATCTTAATCATTGATATTGTTTTCTAAAAGAATTTTCTCACATAATATTATCTCAGAATTAGAGTCAATACTAACCATGGGTTCTGTTTGTATTATTTTTGAATGTTTTCCAATAAAAGATTTGACAGTGGAAAGACAATGGGGAGTAATTGAATAGCAAGCGCCATTTCTTATATAAGTATCTTGCAACATTTGTCTATTAATAATTTTTTGTCCCTCGATTAAATAATAATCTGATGAGCCATCATCCAAAACTTTAATAGACTTTAGAGGATGATATTTTAGATCAACTTTATTGGCAGTAAAACTTGCCTCCCAAGATTCTTGCAGTACCGCATTTATTGATTCCAATACATGTTTTTTCTTTCGTAATGGCGAAGTTGGCTGTAGCATAGCAACACATTTATAGCATTCATTAAAAAGGATCTCTGAAGCATGTAATGCCTGAGTTAAAACCTCAATATCCCCTACTGCACTTCCTGATAAATATAAAGGCCTTAAAAAATTATTAGAACATTCAAGATCACTGACATGTTTAATATATTCTTCGTTATCGGTAGAAACAATTACTCTACTATCAATAGCTATTTCAAGAGCTAAATTAACTGCCCTTCTTAAAAGAGATTCTCCAGCACAAATTTGTAAATTTTTATTTTTTACTCCTTTACTGCCTGATCTGGCAGGGATTACAAATAAAACTTCTTTTTGATTAAGATATTTTTTCAAAGAAATTATGAAAACATTACAAAAACATTATCTAAAATTTATATATTAAACATAAAATATTTCAAAAGATTACCAAAAAATTATAATTAGATCTTATTTTGAATGATCAAATCATAAGTAGCAAATCAATTATTAAATTTAAAATCATGATATTTAATAGATGACTGCCTAGAGTTTCACTAACTGCATTAAAATTTTTTGAACGCAATTTATTCTCAAAATCGTCTTTGAAAGCTATTCCCTTACCAAAAAAAATATCTAATCTTAATACTAACCAAATGACTTTTTATTAATTATATTTTTTAATTGAATTATTGCAAGCTCATAATTATATTGATAACCAATTTGGTAAAAATTTAATGCTACTATTAGTATCACTATTTTCAAGATAATCCTCTACACCTAAGGCAGGCTTTTCAACATAAATATATGGAATTTTTAAATTAATACAATCTTTTAAATGAGAAAGATGCTCTTCATTTGGAGAAGTAATAAATACACAAGAAAATTTTTAAAATTTATTATTTGCTTCATAAATATCATTAAAGAAAGTATTATTATCAATATATTTATTATTTTTATTTAAAAAGCAATATCTTTTTTAGATTTTATTATCTCATCTAGATATTTTTTAATCCTTTTTGCATGATTTCCATAACCATAAAAAATTTAATAACCGACTATCCAGATTTTCCAAAGGAAGGGATAATCTTTAAAGATATATCTCCAATTTTCCAAAACCCAGAAGCCTTTAAAGAGGTTGTTAAAAGCATGGCAAATATGCCTATCTTAAAAAAAGCTGATGCGATAATAGCTATTGATGCAAGGGGATTTATTCTTGGATCAGCTATTTCATTTTTTCTAACAAAGCCAATGATTTTTGCAAGAAAACCTGGCAAGCTTCCTGGAGATCTAATCTCAAAATCATATAACTTAGAGTATGGTTCAAATTCACTTTATTTACAAAAAAATGCTCTCAAAAAATTCGAATCGTTCGCAATAGTAGATGATTTATTAGCTACAGGGGGAACAGCTAAGTGCGTTTTTGAAATTCTTAAGGATTTAAATAAAAAGATTGAGGGACTTTCTGTCTTAATAGAGTTAAAAGAACTTAATGGAAGAGCTAATTTAAAAATCCCCGTGGATTCCTTGATTACTTTTTAGATTTTTATTATTATTTTAGAGCTTAAATTAGTTTTGCAACTGTTTTCCTGATTAGCTAGCAGACAAGCTTGCAGAGTTACCAATATTGACAATAACTTATAAAAAAATTAATTTATACTTTTTTTATTTCATATTAAAAACATCAATCTTTATTAAAGAAAAATTTTTTCATGTTGTATTTAATGAGTTAATTTGAAAAATTTTTTAAAATAAGATAAAGATTGTTATGTGAATAAAAAAGATTTTATATTTTCAATAATGCATTCATAGGGAGATTCACCTTTATTTACATCTTTATACCATTTTACCGTTTCGTAAATAGTTTTTTTAAGATCCCATTTTGGAGCCCAATTTAATTCTTTAAAAGCTTTATCAATTGAAATAGTTAAATATTTTGTCTCTAAAGGTTGGTTGCCTATTATTTCGATTGTTGGCTCTTTCCCCCAATATAACCCAATTAAATTAACTAATTCACGAACTGATAATGAATCAAAAGTTTTAGGTCCAAAATTATACTCGTAACTCATTTGATTGTTTATTTGTTTTTCAGCCAAAGTAATATATCCCCACAATGGATCTAATACATGTTGCCATGGTCTTGTTGCGTCTGGGTAACGAAGCTTAAGAGGTTCATCTTTTATAAGTGAATTAATGGTGTCAGGAATTATTCTATCTTTAGACCAGTCTCCTCCTCCAACAACGTTCCCAGCTCTTGCTGTAGAGACAACTATATTATCCCCAAAGAAAGATTTACGCCATGATTTAGTTGCCAATTCTAATGCTGCTTTACTTGAACTATAAGGATCATCACCACCTAGTCTATCATCCTCTTTAAATCCATATTTACGTGAAATGTTTTGATAAACTTTGTCTGTAGTTACCATTATTACCGAACACTTCTTAAGATACCTTAAAGACTCTAGTAAATTTATAGAGCCTATGACGTTAGTTTCCCATGTCAGTTTTGGATTAATATAACTCTCTCTTACAAGTGGTTGCGCTGCAAGATGAAAAATTATTTCAGGATTAAAGTCCAAAATAGAATCTTTAACTTCATCTTCATTTCTTATATCTATATCATTATGAATATATAAATTTTCTTTAAAAAATTTTAAAAATTCTTTATCTTCCATTAATGAGTTATACAGTACTTTTGTTTCATCAGGTTTAAGAGAAATACCCTTTACATGACATCCTAAATTCAAAAGAAAACAAGTTAACCAAGATCCTTTAAAACCTGAATCACCCGTAATTAAAACCTTTTTATTTTTCCAAAAATTACTATAAAAAAATTCCAAGTTATTTATTTAAGAAAAAAATTTGCAAAATTTACCCACTTATATAAAATTAATAATTAATATTAAACAATACTACATTAATGAATATTCTTATTGAAACAAAATATTTTATTTATGATTTGAAAAACTTTTTAAATCCAAAATACAAATTTATTAGAAGTAAGTTGAATGTGATTTTAGGAGCAAATGCTTTAAGAATAACTTTATTTAAAATTCCAAAGTTCTTTTTTTGTTATTTTAATAAGAATAGAATAAAGAATCTTATAAATTCAAATAAGGAGTTTTATATTTCAAAAAATTATGAATATTTCACTACAAACATTAACATCAATGAAAAAGATATTTTAAATCTTTTAGATAATTTAGGCTCATGTTCTAATTCCGGAGCTCTTATAGAATCAAAGGGTGGTGAAGAAAGAATTCATATAGACAAACGAAATTCATATGCAAAGTATTTTAAATTAAAGGGATTTAATGAAAAAAAAATAAGTAAATTGTTTGGTTATAAGGTGTTAAGCAAAATACTTAAATATTGTTCTATTTTATATGGGTCTAAAGTTTCTTATAACGACATTTCATTCTCCTTGGTAAAAACAAAAGGAGAAAACTCAAATTCATATTGGCACTCTGATTCTTTTTATCCTGTAGTAAAAGGCTTTCTTTGCTTAACAGATATTACAAAAAATGATTCGCCCTTTGAATTTTCAGAAGCTAGTACAAAATTCAGTTTTCTTAATAAAATTTATAATGCATGGGCTTTATACAAACATCCGCAAAAATCTAACTCTCCACGAATAGTGGATAAAAATTTAATATCTCAAATAGAAAATAATAAAATTTCAATGATTGGAAATAAGGGATTTATCTATGTTGCTAATACTTCTGGTTTGCACAAGAAAGGTAATGACAAGTCAGGAAAAGAAAGAGTTTTATTATCCTTTGAAGTAGAAAGATATAGTCTTGCAAAAAGAATCAAAAGATCTTTCTCCCTAATTTAAATTTTTATTCTGCAATAAGCCGTTGAAATTATTTATGATGTTCATATAAATTTAGACTAAAACGTTTATCTAAGTTCATTATTTTTAGTTAAATAATTGACCAAGCTCTATTGACTACGCTAACCGCTTTTCTTGAAATTTTATTTTTTATAGATAGATCAGAAATACAAAAAAGAGCAAATTATAAAATTAATTTCTTTTAAAATTGGAATCTGCATTTTTTAAAATAATTAATCATATTAATAATTAATCATATTAAAAACCAACCCTATTCTTATATGTAATTACCAATGTTCTATGATTCCTGAAAGAAAATGGAATCAACCTTTTGACCCAAGCAAGCTAACAAAGACCTCAAAATTTACCATTGAAAAATATCAACTAGCAGTTGCAAGTTATTTAGGCTTTAATTCTGGTTATAATTCAAAACAATTAGAAATTTAATCAACAATTAAAAAGGTATTTATAGCAATAATTGCTTATGCTATTTATGCATCAGCTCTTAATATATCAGGAAGTTCAAATCAACCAAGTGGAATATTCAAACTTCAGGAATTGGATCTGTAACTTAAATAATTGCAACTAAAATCGAATGTAGAAGCTATGCCCTTCATGTTAGAAATTAATATTTATTTATTTTTTTCTTCCAATGATTACAAAAAAACCACCTTCTTGAATCTGATTCCTATCAAAAAGCATAAAAAATTCATTTAAGGAAGATAGTTTAGGTTCATCTCGAGTTTGAAAAAGTGGAGTATAAATATCATCTGAATGTGGAATTAAATTTACAAAATCTACCCCTTCTTCCTTAAACCATTGCATTGTTTCAGATGGCAAATGCAATGTTTCATGAGGATTCATGAATTGATCTGTTACCCAAGCATTCCTTTTATCTTTACTCTTTATTTTGAAGGATGTCTTATCAAACAAAAATATATTTTTTCCAAGAAGCCTAGCCATTTTTTGTTTAACTTTAGTAAAAAATCTTCCATATTTATGGTATAAACCAATAACTATTAAACCTCCAGGTTTTGTTACTTCTACAAGAGAATTAAAAGCCTTTCTTGCGTCTTTCGTATGATGAAGGACTCCATTACTTATTGTAAAATCAAAGTAATTTTTTTTAAATTTTAAATCAAAAACATCCATCTTCATAAAATATACATTTTTTATATTATTATCACTTCTAAATTTCTCCCCAAGTATTAATGAACCATTGGATATATCAACACTAAAAATATTTCTATTTCCTCTGGCCAAAAAAAGCGACAATTGACCTGTACCGCAACCTAGTTCGAGAATATTAGTTCCATAACTTAATTCTTGATCAATTCTTTTTGTAAATAAATTTTTGATTCCTTTATCATATAAAGATGCGTAATCTTCACAATCATCATAATTTGGGAATTTGACCTCATCATAAAATTCAGACATTTTATTTGTAAGATTATCCAAATCATCAGAAATAAAATTTGCTATTTTGTTGTTTATTAAATGCAGATGTTTATTATCTAGATAAAGTTTATCTTCTTTATGCTCAATTTTATTGAAAAATGCATCTTTAATATTTTCGTATCTTTTTAAATCTGACATAAACCTTTTTAAAAATAAAACTAAAAACTTTAGTTTTTATTGTATCTATTAAAAAAAACATGTATAATAATCATCACGATTAATTGTAATATAACTTGAGCTCTTACATCCTAGGAATATCTTGTTTTTATCATGATAGTGCAGCTGCACTTATAAAGAATGGAGAGATTATATGTGCTGTACAAGAGGAAAGATTTTCAAGAATAAAGCATGATTCGGGTTTCCCTCTGAAGTCAATTAAATACTGCCTTAACTCTCAAAAAATTAATTTAAAAGATATTAGTGCAATTGTCTATTATGAAAAACCACTTTTAACATTTGAAAGGCTACTTGAAACATATATTGCAACCGCACCTAGAGGGATAAGATCTTTTATTGCATCAATGCAAGTATGGCTTAAGGAGAAAATTTATTTGAAGTCTTTTATCAGAAATGAATTTAAAAAAATACAAAAAGAACTAGTACCGAAAGAAAAAACTTTTATCCCAAAATTACTTTTTTCCGAACATCACCTATCACATGCTGCATCGGCATTTTATCCAAGTCCTTTTAAAGAAGCGGTAATTTTATGTATGGACGCTGTTGGTGAGTGGGCAACTACCTCTGCTTGGATTGGTAAAGACAATAAAATTACTCCTTTATGGGAGATAAATTTTCCACATTCATTAGGATTACTTTATTCAGCTTTTACATATTTTTGTGGTTTTAAAGTTAACTCTGGAGAATATAAACTTATGGGTTTAGCTCCCTATGGAGAGCCAAAATATTTTGATTTAATAAAAAGTAATTTAATTGATATAAAGGAAGATGGAACTTTCCGACTTGATATGAGTTATTTCAAATTTCATAGAGGATTTAGAATGACTAATAAAAAATTTCATAATTTATTCAAAAATTCACCTAGAGATGAAAATGAAAAAATCACTCAATTCTATATGGATATTGCAGCATCTATTCAATTAATTACTGAAGAAATTGTATTAAAATTAGCGAAAACATTAAGGAAAGAGACTGGTTTATCAAATATATGTCTAGCTGGGGGAGTTGCTCTTAACTGTGTTGCTAATGGGAAGATACTTGAAGAAAAAATTTATGATAATATTTGGATTCAACCTGCCAGTGGAGATGCAGGCACATCTATTGGGGGCGCATTATTCGCACATTATGAATATTTCGCAAATACTAGAAATATAAATCCACAAGATTCTATGAAGGGCTCATTTCTTGGTCCAAACTTTAGTAACGAAGATATTATTAATTATTTAAATTCAATAAATGCCTCTTATAAAACTGTAGAGGATGAGGGAATATTTGAGGAGGTAGCAAATTTAATAAATAAGGGAAAAGTTGTTGGTTGGTTTAATGGTCCTATGGAATTTGGTCCAAGAGCTCTTGGAGCAAGATCAATAATAGGAGATCCTAGGAATAAAAAAATGCAAAGTATCATGAATTTGAAAATAAAATATAGGGAAAGTTTTAGACCCTTCGCTCCATCAATATTGGAGGAGGATTTGTCTAGCCAATTTGATACCGACGTTAAAAGTCCTTATATGCTTTTAGTCTCAAAAGTTAAAAAGAATCTTTGGAAAGATATTCCGGAAAATGAACAAGGCAAAAAAGGATTGAATAAATTATATATTCAAAGATCTCTAATACCTGCTGTAACTCACGTAGATTATTCAGCAAGAGTACAAACGGTCTCAAAGTTCACAAACCCTCGTTACTACAATTTAATAAATAAATTTAAAGAATTAACAAATTGCCCTACTTTAATAAACACATCTTTCAATGTAAGAGGTGAGCCAATCGTATGTACACCCCAAGATGCTTATAGATGTTTTATGCGAACTGAAATGGACATACTTGTTCTTCAAAATCAAATACTTTTCAAAGAAAAGCAAATGAATATAAAAATGAATGAAAATTGGTTTCAGGAATTTACTTTAGACTAGATCATGAAAAGTTCTTCCCCATCTGAAAAACAATTAAGAGAATTCGGCTTATTAGTAGGATTTCTTTTTCCACTTTTAATAGGGTGGTTACTACCTACTTTATTTGACCATGAGATCAGACTATGGACTATATTCGTTGGCTTAACTTTAATAATTTTGGGACTATTTTCTCCTAGGTACCTTAAATTTTTCTATAAGAAATGGATTAGTATTGGCAATTCCTTGGCTTTTCTGAATAGCCATATTGTTCTTGGATTTGTTTTTATAGTAGCCGTGGTTCCAATTTCATTGATTATGAAATTATTTAAATATGACCCACTTAATTTAAAAAAAGATTCACTCAAAACGTATCGTGAATTTCGAAAAGATAGTAAAATTAATCTAGAAAAGATTTTTTAATTATGGAAGCATTCTTTGAACTTCTTAGTGATGTTTGGGATTTCTTAAAAGTAAGAAAAAAATACTGGTTAGCACCTTTAATAATTACAATTCTATTAATGAGTACATTAATAATCTTTACTCAAGGTTCCGTAGTCGCTCCTTTCATATATTCCATATTCTAAAAATATAAATTTTAAAAAATTGATTAAATATTTTTTATAAGCCTAATGATAATATTGAATATTATTAAGTATTTAGTAATTAAAAAATCCCTATAAAATAGTACGAATCCGTTCATAATAATTGTTATAAATATCGAAAATTATGATTTAGCCTAGTGGACTCGATCAGAGCTCACTGCTTGCCATGCAGATCACCAATCAATCTATTACTAGTTTCTGCAAATATTTTTACTGATTAGTTCGCAGAGCGGCTCGCAAAGTTAAAAGTATTTACAGTAGATGACAGAATTACTAAATTTTTTATCTTTGATAAGAGATTTTAAATATCTTGTATGAAAGTTCAATCAAGAACATATTGAAAGTTTGAAATCTCCTGCAATAATTTATTTTTGTCAAATGATTGTTTATCCATATCTGAAATTATAAATAAGGCTTGCCTTCCACAAAATTTTAATGGCTTAATATATTCTTCTACAACATGATAATTTGGGCTATTTACATAGTCATCAAAAATTAATTTCGTTCCAACCTGTCCTCTAATTAGACAAGTCAAAAAACAAGAAATTCTAAATCTTCCATCAATTAAAACAATTTCTGGATACAACTCTGCATGATCCCAAATAGAATTACAATAATTTTTAAATTTTTCTCTTTTTTTATATGTCGTAGGATATCCGTATGAAAAAGTTTCTCCACAATTTATAAACTCAATTTTTAATCTATCATTATCCGAAACAAAAGCTTTAACTTTTTTCGCCCAAAAATTAGATGTATCTACAGACAAAATTAAATTATTTGTATTTTTTGAAACCCAAACTGTAGATTGTCCACATCCATATTCTCCATAAATTTGAGTTTCTTTACATAACTTTTTAAATAAAGAATCATCTCCATCAAAGAGTTGGTCCCTTTTGAAAAACTTTATTGATCTATTAATAATCTCAGCTAAATAAGGAGGGGTTAATCCTCTAAAAATACGATTAAAAAAAGACAAAATTATCCTACAATTTAAAATATAATAGTATAGTTTAATAAGATACCAAAATAATTCAAAACCTTTAAAATTTATCTGATTCACTGGTATATCAAGAAATTCAATATTAACTCATATTTACTTATAAAACATAGCTAGTAAATTATGGAAATGATTAAACTTTTTAGTTTACGAATCCAAAATCCAGATTGAACCTACCCTTCTAGCTCCGCTTTTCTTTAAATAAAATTTTTAATTTATAGGTCAAAAATTAAATAGCTTATCTCTAGAGATCTAATTTAATTAAAAAACTAACAAGCAATAAAAATTTAATTTTTAAGGTCTATAAAAATCAGATTCATTTGACTATATATTCTGACAAATCAATAAGAATTGAACTATTTTAGTTAAACAATTAATTACGATTTGATAGAGGTGAAATTTAAAATACCTTGAGGTAATAAAAATAAAATATAAAAAATATTTACTAAAGGATAGCCAGAAAGTAAAGATAAAAGAGATATTGATAAAACGCATAAAAGGAAAACTTTAAAAAATATATCTTCTTTTATCTGTACTAAAAGTAAGAAATTTAATTTTAAAATTATAAAACCAAAAGCTAAGCCAAAAATTCCTGTATCAATTAATAATGCCACAATCCCTTGAGGAGTAATTTTAGCTGAACTTTTTATAGACTTTGGGATATGAGCTCTTCGATCATTTATCATTTTATTTCTTTTAGTTGCTAAAGTAATTCTTGATGAATACCAACCAGTTCCTATTATTTTATTTAATTTAGGCATCTCTTTGAATTTATTTAAACCAACTTCAAATTCAAAAAATCTATCATCTAATTCTACAAATCTAATTGTATTACCCAAAATATCCTGAAAAACATTATTTGGGGAAGGATAATATCTTGAAAAATTATTAAAAGTTAAAAGATATACAAAAAAGCTTGAGAAAAAAATTACTAATATTTTTGAATAATATTTTTTTGTAAGAGCCTTAATTAAAAAAAATATAAAGAAAAGAATTAGATATAAAAAACCAACTCTGGACTGAGAAACAAATGCGAGAACAATATAATATAACAATGCATACGTGAATTTTGAATTGAGCCTGAAATTAATCTTTTCCCATAAATAATACTTTGTGATAAAGAAAATAGAACCTAAAGAAAAAGAAGTAGTACTGCCCATCCAAAATTGATTTTGAATATCATATGGATTTTTATAAATAAGAATACTAAGCAATACCATAAATCCATATAAAATAAAATAATAAATTGAGCTTATGTAAAGTATTTCTTTATATTTATTTCTATAGAGTTTGAAATATGATAAAGAATACAAATTATAAAAATATATAGATATACATACTGTAAAAAATGGTATCCAATAAATTAAAATCCTTAAATCTTTTATATAAAATGACCCTATAAAAACTTCTAATATAAGAAATAAAAAATAAAATAAAACCACCTTATTTAAATATGAAGAAGTCGAAATCATATAAATGATTTCTTTTCTTTTATTTATTACAAATGGAATAAATAATATAAAAGAAGATCCATAACCAAGAAATTTAAAGCTAGAAGTGATTATTATTAATGGTAATAAGTAATATATATTTTTAAATTCAAGAAAATTATTTATTTTTAATTTTTTAATAGATTTAATGAGCATCAACATTATTTATCTTTGAAGTAAAAATCGATCAACATAACTGAAAAAAATTAAAATGGAGCCAAGCGGACTCGAACCGCTGACCCCCTGCATGCCATGCAGGTGCTCTACCAGCTGAGCTATGGCCCCATGTATTAAAACAACAATTATATCAATCAATATAAGAATTTCATTCGTAATTGTTGTGATTCCTATAGTACTTTATAGCGTTTGTTCTTGGATGCTAAGTCTTCTAAGTCTTAAAATCTAAGCAAGGATTTAAAGATTTGAATCTTTTCTAGAACTGTACTAAATCAATACCTATCAAATCATGATATGGAACATTATCAACATTAATAAAGGTTTAATTAAAGCTTTATCAAGATTCTTTTCATCTTGCTTCAGAAATTAATAATGCTTCAAGTCTTAATCTTGATGAAGAAATGGAAATTAGAAAACTTTTAAATTTATTACGAGCTAGGACTTTCACAAGCTTTCCAGAATGTGGTTTTGTTGAAGATGGAATAAGATATGAAATACAATTAAAAATTTATAAAACTAAAAAAAATGAGCATTGAATATGAATCTTTTAAAGATGAATGCAAAAAGGGTATTTTGTTGCAAGCAGAAAGTCCTGAATTTAAAAAAATAACCCAGGATTGGTTCGAACAATCAATTAAATATAGATATTCTTATAACTTTGAATACCTTGGGAGACCGATAATTCAATACCCACAAGATATTATTGCTACACAAGAAATAATCTATAAAGTTAAACCAGATTTAATAATAGAGACTGGTATCGCTCATGGCGGATCATTAATTTCATGGGCTTCCCATCTATGCTTAATTGATATAGAAGAAGGATTAGATCCTAAAGAATCAAATAGGAAAGTATTAGGAATTGATATTGATATTAGAAAACATAATAGAAAGGCACTTGAATCTCACCCTTTGAGTTTCAAGATAGACATGATTGAAGGTTCATCAATTGATCAAAGTATAGTTAATTCTGTAAAAGCATATTCCAAGAAATTTAGAAAAATAATGCTACTGTTAGATTCTAATCATTCCCATGAGCATGTAATAGGAGAGTTGAATTCATACGCCAGTTTAGTATCAAAAAACAGCTATTGTATTGTTTACGATACCTGTATTGAAAAATTAAAGAAAGGATCATTCGAAGATAGGCCATGGGATGTTGGAAATAATCCTTACAGTGCTGTCAAAGAATGGTTAAAAAAACATTCTGAATTCGAAGTTGATAAAGAAATAGACAATAAACTTATGATTAGCGTTGCACCTTCTGGCTACTTGAAAAGAATAAAATAATAATTTAGTTTTTAATTTATAGAACAAAATGCAAAAAAAGGAAAAATCACCTACGTGGGAAAGGAGTAAAGGGGACGCTGTAACAGACCAAGAAATTATTGATTTAGTTAATGGATTAAGTGCCGACCCTATGCTCCAAGATTGCATTAAGTTAATTGCTTAAATTAGTTTAAGACCTATAGAGCTAACCTACTTAAGCGTTAAATTTGACGAGAATAAGCAGCATTATTGGTGGTGTAGTTATAGAAAGAAAAGTAGTTAAGGTATCAAAGACACAAGACATATTGACCCACTACCTCTTATAGATGATGAGGGTAAAGTTCAAAAGTGGAGTCTTATTGAAAGATGGCAACTTGAGGATATTAAATTACCTTTATTAGATGGTGCTGGAGGTGTAGCGGGTTCTCTTAGAGATTTACTTAGAAGTCGAGCTGCATGGAAAAACCTTCATGCAATAGTAGCCAACAGGGATGAGGTCTTTAAGTAATATAGCTTGAGACATCGTTACAGCGTCAGAGGTAATTCCAGAAATATTGACTCAGGTTCTATGTCTAGCTCTATGGGTAATAAAAAAAGGACTTTCGAAGATTCTTGCCAATCATCATCTAAGAAAACCAGAAGAATCGCATTTGAAAAAGCTGCAAAATTATTGGAGGGGAAAACATGAAAAACTTATAGACTAAAAGAAACATAGTGGACTATTTAAGCCATCCTGATGAGAGCTTATATAAGAACTACAACCCAACCCAAAAGTATAGAAAGGCGCTAAGAAAATGGATAAGGAAACTAAAGCGAAAGGCGGGATTGTTGATTGGAACTATATTCTTAACAAATTTATTTAATATTAATTACAATCCAATACCAGAAAGAGAAGATTGGTTTGATGTAATAAGAATATTTTTAGAGATAATCTTGGGAATAAGAATTGGCAAATTAGATAATGTAAAATAAATGAATGGATTGACTTGGAATAGGTTTTGAACCCTATGTTATTGAAAAATGAAGTGATAGTGACTGGTGCTACAGGCTTTATCGGTCAACACCTTGTGCCGTTGCTTTTAAGAAACGGGAAGAAAGTAATTGCTGTTGCTAGAGATAAAAAAAAAGCAAAGTCTTTCGAGTGGTTTGATGATGTACATTTTGTATCCACAGCCCTCTCTGAAGGAACAAAGCATCTAGATATTTCAAAAGGAATGTCTTTAATACATTTAGCTTGGTCGGGACTTCCTAACTACAAATCAAAGTTTCATTTTGAGCGAAATCTTCCTGAAAGTTATAACTTCATAAAGGAATGTATAGCTGACGGAGTATCTCACGTACTGGCTACTGGAACATGTTTCGAATATGGCTTCAAAAGCGGTTCCATTGCTTCGAATATGAAGCCATGTCCGAACAATCCATATGGACTTGCTAAAGACATGCTCCGTCAACAATTAGAGTTTTTGTCAACCGAAAAACCTTACTATTTAAAATGGGCTCGTCTTTTTTATATGTACGGGGAGGGGCAGAATCCCAAGTCAATCCTCTCGCAGCTAGATGCAGCTATTGATAATGGTGACAAAGTTTTCAATATGAGTGGTGGAGAACAACTCAGAGACTACCTTCATATAGACGCTGTTGTACAACAACTTTACGATCTCCATGAAAGTAAGATAAATGGTACTTTCAATATTTGCAGTGGGAGACCCATATCTATTCGACGCTTGATTGAGGAGCGAATAAAAGAACGTTCATCAGATATTGCACTTAACCTAGGTTACTACCCCTATCTAGACTACGAACCAATGGCGTTTTGGGGAATAAGAGATGATGTAATTTAATTGAAACCTATTTTTATTCCACTTTAATTTTTTCGGAAAGCCTAAACTAATCAAACAACCCAAATTTTTAGTAGAAAATTAAAAAGGATCAAAAAGTTAACTCAATTTTTGAATATAAGTTGCTCCAGTCCACAATCTCATAATTTCAATTTTATGTTTTTCAGCAAACTCATCAATTGCTATTTTTGCTCCTGGCCATTTTTTCAGATGATATTTGGTATCGTATTCATCTAAAAGCATTACACCATTTTTGACTAACTTAGGATAGAAAAATTCTAGACAATCTTTATAAGATTCATATAAATCAACATCAACGAAAACAAAACCAGGGTTTCCACTATAGTTTTTGAAAGTTTTTGAAAATAAACCTTCTCGAAAATTAATAGAATTTATAATCTCTTCACTCACTTCAGCTTCCTTTAGTTGATTTTTTATATAAGCAACTGAGAAACAGGAAAACACTTGTCTATCTCGAGATTTAAACCAATTATCCTCTTTCACTCCATCAGGAAATCCAGAAAAAGTATCAAAAGCATAATAACTTCTATTCTGAGAATAAGAGATTCTTGCAAGTAAATTTGTTCCCTTACCACAACCTACACCACATTCAATAATATCTGAATATTTAGGTGTTATGTCGCTGAAGTGACTCAAAGTAATTAACTTTTTCTCATAATATGAGAAATCTTTTAAAGACCATTGATTTATTGATTTTTTACTAAAACTGCCCCCATATAATAATTTCTTTAATTTGGCTTTTATTGATTTCTGAAAAAGGTGATTTAATTGTTTGTTCATATTTATGAAAGTAAAAATGAAAAAAATTACTTTTTAATGTACTTTTTTAAACTTACCAAGGAT
>QCTP01000022.1 GCA_003211115.1 Prochlorococcus sp. AG-673-M19 | reverse complement strand
ATTAATTCTCTTAATTCATTCTCATTCTCAGCATTAAAAATACCAAATAAATATTTAGTACATTTAGTTGGCCCTAAAGTAACTAAAATTTTTCTATCTTTTAAAATACTTAGTCTATTAAGATGCTGTTCACGGAATGGTTCTCGTTTATTTATTGCATCTTCACAGTACTTACCAAAAACTATAAATTTTTCCATTATTAAAAGATAACTAATTGAATAAATACATAATTAATAATTGCACAAATTACACACTAATTGCTATGTTAATTAAGAAGAACTTTTTATTAATTTATTATGCTCACTGGTAGCGATCTCCTTTCTAAAGTAAAAGAACTTGGTGATGTTAGCAAGTCAGATCTTGTTCGTGCTTGTGGATATGTTTCCACTAAAAAAAACGGGGGCGAACGTTTAAATTTCACCGCATTTTATGAAGCGCTACTAGAAGCAAAAGGGGTTAATCTAGGTGATACCGGAGTGGCAGGAATTGGGAAAGGGGGAAGAAAATTAAGTTACATAGCAACTGTGCAAGGGAACGGAAATCTTTTGATTGGTAAAGCATATACAGCTCTTTTAGATTTAAAAGCAGGAGATGAGTTTGAAATAAAACTTGGAAGAAAACAAATAAGATTATTGCCTGCGGACGGTTCAGAATAACAACTGAAATTTAATATTTATAAGTTTAAAACCTCTTACTTTGAGGGGGTTTTATATGAATAGCTTTTTGTTTTATATTTTTTGATCAGCAGCATTACGCATTTCTTGGCAAAAGTCTCCGATTTGATTTACAACTTCTTTTTCATTACAATTAGATATTCTTTTAACAAATGCGCTTCCAATTATTACGCCATCAGCGCCCCATTTACAAACTTTTTGAACATGTTCAGGGGAAGATATTCCAAACCCAACGGCTACTGGATCAATGCTTATTTTTTTTAATTTGGTAATAAGATTTTCTACTTTATTTTCCATAGTGTTTCTCTCTCCCGTAACTCCTGTTACGCTTACTAAATAAGTAAACCCTTTAGTATTTTTAGAGATCATTTGCATTCTTTCAAAGGGAGTCGTAGGTGCAACTAATAATATTAAGTCAATAAAATAAGTACTAATAATTGTCGAGAATTTAGATGCTTCTTCCAAAGGAAGATCAGGAATTATTAATCCAGAAACTCCAGCTTTAGATGCTAATTCACAAAAATTTTCAAGCCCAAATTTTAATACAGGATTAAAATAAGTAAAAAGTATTACTGGAATATGCAACTTATCTTTTAGAGATTCTAATAACTGAATAACCTTTATAGAAGTAGTTCCTGACTTTAAAGCTTTGGATGCTGAAAATTGAATAATCGGTCCATCTGCAAGAGGATCGCTATACGGAATTCCCAATTCAATAAGATCTGCGCCTTTTTCTTGCAACTTTAATAAAATCTCTGATGTTTTATTAATATTTGGATCACCTGCCATTATGAACGGCATCAAAGCTAATTTGTTCCTTTTCTTTAATTCCAAAAACTTCTCATTTATTTTTGACAAAGGTACATTTTTACTAATTTTCATTTTCTTGTTTTTTTTCATGAATTTTTGAAGCTTTTTTAGCTGATAATTTTTAGGGAGTTTATGGTTTTTTTTCTAAATCTTCCATTAGTTTTTCCTGTTCTTCTTTTGATAATGAATTGAATTTATTTTCTAGTTTATCATTCACAATTTTTTCATATTCTTTTCTGTAGCGCTTCCTTTGTACCATAAAAGTCATTTTTCCGTTTACAACTCTAAAAACGTACGATGACACCCAAGCTATTACAATGAAAACTAAGATAGAGTTTGAGATAGTGTTAGCGGTAAAGTTATCTATACCAAATTTAGGAATTAAATAACTTAATATTCCTAATAAAGAGATTAATAATCCTATTTGTATAACTTTACCTTTAGTCAATTATTTAACCTTTGCTATCTCCTCTAAATCTAAGATTCAAAAATGGAGAAAATAAAATTAAACCAGGAAAGAAAAGGAATACTAATCCATAAACCCCTAATCTTTCTAATTTGCCCATAACATTCCATCTATTATTCATCCAGTAAAAAAGTATTAAGGGTACAAACAATAAATAAATAGAAAAAATACCAAGGTAGGTAACTAAAGTAGCAACTGAATTATTAAGAATACTTTCCATTTGAATTTCTTGTTTCTTAGTTAAAACATAACAATTATAAAAAGTTATTGAAAGAACTAACAATAGATAGTTTAAGAATGGGAGTGGGGGGACTTGAACCCCCACGAGCTTAATCGCTCGACGGATTTTAAGTCCGGCGCGTCTACCAATTCCGCCACACTCCCAAAAGGAATTTGCGCTTTTTAATCGTAGCCGAAAGTATCCCATTTCACCATGAAAAATTGGAATATTTAAACTTTTGTTGAATGAACAGATTAAATATAATTTTTTTTAATTTACTATCCCTTGGACTTGCCATTGTAAAGTTTCGCCTGCGTGAAATGATTTTATTTGTCCAACAATATTTTTTTCTTCAACAATATCTATAAATTCTTTGATTTCATTGGGTCTAGACACTAATTTTAGTTTTTCTTTATTTGGAGGCAAATTATAAAATCTTGGCCCATTCAAACTTGCAAACTTCTCAAAATTATCTAGAGCATTTTCCTCTTCAAATACTGTTAAATAGCTTTCTATTGCTACTGGCGAATTAAAAATGCCTGCGCAACCACAAAAAGCTTTCCACTGTCTAAGGTGTGGAGCAGAGTCCGTTCCTAAGAAAAAACATTCTTTCCCACTTGTTGCTGCTTTCCTCAAGGCAATCCTGTTATTTTCTCTCTTAGCAACTGGTAAGCAGTAAAAATCACTATTTAAGCCTCCAAAAAACATTGCATTTCGATTTATGTGCAAATGATGCGGAGTGATAGTAGCTCCAATATTATTTTCCTGGACAAAATCCACTGCATAAGAGGTGGTTATATGTTCTAAAACAATTTTTAATTTTGGAAATCTTTGTATCAAAGGTGAAAGTTCTCTATCTATAAAAACTTCTTCTCGATCAAATACATCTACTTCAGAATCAGTCACTTCCCCGTGAATCAAAAGAGGCATTCCAGAATCTTGCATTGATTCAAAGATATTATATAGATTTTCTATTTTCTTAACTCCATGACTGGAATTTGTTGTAGCATTTGCAGGATATAATTTTGCGGCGAAAAATACATTATTTTTGAAACCATTTAATAGTTCTCCTTGATCAGTCTCATCAGTAAGATAAATTGTCATTAATGGTTCAAACTTAGAACTTTTTGGTAACGCTTCAACAATAGATTTTTTGTAAGAAATAGCACTATCAATAGATGTTATAGGAGTTTTAGTATTTGGCATGACGATAGCTCTTCCAAAATGTTCTGATGTAAAATGAATAATATTTTTTAATACAAGGCCTTCTCTTAAATGTAAATGCCAATCATCAGGTTTTAATATGGTTAATGTCTTCAAAACTTTTACTATTTAATCAATTTTAACAGCAAATTAAAATTGACAATAAATTATAGATATTCGATGATAGTTATTAATCAATTATTAAAGATTTAATTTTCAAAACAAAACTTTAATATGAATAATTTTTTATTTCCAATAATAGAAATAATCTTTGGAGTAGTTTTACTTTTTGCAGGAGGAGAGTTCTTTATTCAAGCAGCAATAAATTTATCTTTAATTTTAGGAATACCTCAAATAGTAATTGGATTAACAGTTGTTTCACTCGGTACAAGCTCTCCTGAATTGTTAGTAAGTTTAAATTCAATATTTAAAGGTAGTGATTCGCTTGCTGCTAGCAATGTAATAGGAAGCAATATTTTTAATGTTCTTGTAGTTTTAGGTATAAGCTCATTGATAACACCTCTTAAGGTGAAAAGCAGAATAGTAAGAAGAGATGTTCCTCTTTTAATGGCTATTTCTTGTGCGGTTTGGGCAATGTCATCAACAGGCCTATTAACATTGCAAGCAGGGATCTTTCTAATATTTTGTTTAGTCTTAAATACAATATGGGAAATTAATACCATAAATGAGAAAGAAGAGGATACAAAAGATGCTGAACCAGAGATAGAAGAATTCAACGATAACTACAAAGGGAAGCTAAACATTTTACTAAAGTTGATATTGGGAATATTTCTTTTGAGTTTTGGTTCAAATATTTTAGTAAATGGTTCTCAAACACTCGCTGCTCTTTTGGGGGTAAATGAAATTGTTATTGGTTTAACTATTGTAGCCACTGGAACATCTTTGCCAGAATTAGTAACTTCAATAATTGCCTCATTTAAAGGTAAAACAGATCTTGCAATTGGGAATGTAATAGGAAGCAATTTGCTCAATCAACTTCTAATTCTTGGAAGTTGTAGTATTTTTTCAGGATTTAAAGGTTTAGTAATTGAACAAAGCCTAATAAAAGCTGACCTACCTTTTATGGTTTTAACTACCTTTGCATGCTTACCAATTTTTTGGAGCAAAGGAAAAATCACCCGAATTGAAGGATTTATTTTGCTTAATCTTTATATTTTTTACATTCTTGATAAGATACTTTTTTTGAATAGATTTAATTATCTTTCTGAATTAAGGATAAGTTTATTTATTTACTTTTCATTACTAATAGTGTTTATTTTTGCTCAAGAAAAATTAAATTTTTCTAAATTTTAATTTTAGCCATACATAGTCACAAATTCTTCTGAGATAGTTGGGTGCAAAGCCATAGTAATATCAAAGTCTTTTTTTGTTATGCCTGCGTTTAATGCGATTGATACCATTTGAATAATCTCAGATGATGTCTCTCCAAACATATGGCAACCTAGTACTTTATCAGTGAGATTATTAACTACAATCTTTAACATACATTTTGATTTTTTCTCTTTAAAAGTATTAGACATAGGCGTAAATTTACATTTAAAAATTTTTATATTTTTCTTAGAGTAAATTTCTTTCGCCCTTTTCTCACTTAAACCAACTGTTGAAATTTCAGGAATAGTGAAAACGGCTTTAGGGATATTTTCATAATTTACTTTTCTTTTTTGATCATTAAAAAAATTATCTGAAAAAACTCTACCTTGTTCTATTGCTACTGGAGTTAAGTTTGGTCTGTTTATGATATCGCCAACTGCAAAAATATTAGCATTGCTTGTTTGATTAAGTTCATCAACATCTAAATATGGGCCATCCATCTTTAGATTTAAAAAACCTAAATTTAAAGGCAAAAGATTTGGATCCATCTACAGAAGCAACTTTGCAAAAAGATCTTGAAAGGATTTTAAATAAAAGAACGGCATTAGTAATTGCCCATAGATTAGCTACTATTGAAAAATCTGATAAGATATTAGTCCTAAAAGGAGGAGCTTTAATTGAGGAAGGAAATCATAAGGAGCTTAGACTCAAAAAGGGATTATATTTCCAGCTCTCTGAGCTTCAAGAAAAAGGATTTGCTAGCTTTTAATGATTTTTAGGAACAAAGGGTCATCAATTAAGAAAACAAATACTCTTTCACAAGATGATCTAATTAAATATTATGGTTTGAATTCTTATGAATTTACAGTAAAGGATAAAGAGCAGGTTTTTGTTTGTAGTAAACATAAGGAGTTTGATCTTATAGAGTTAGATCAACTTTTACAGACTGTGGGATGGAGTAGGCGGCCAATAAGGAGAGTAAAAAGAGCTTTAGAATTTAGTATTTTAGTGGTAGGTTTATGGCGTCATGATGAGAAATTCCCTAGGCTCGTAGGCTTTGCTAGATGCACAGGTGACGGGGTTCTTGAAGCAACTATATGGGATGTTGCTGTCAATCCTGTTTATCAAGGATTAGGTTTAGGTAAAGAATTGATGAATTATATATTGAAAGAATTAAAAAAAATTGGAATATCAAAGGTTACTTTATTCGCTGATGCTGAGGTGGTTTCATTTTATAAAAGGCAAGGTTGGATATTAGAACCTAAAGGTTCAAAATGTGCTTTTTGGTATGCAAATTAATTTAATTTTTATAATAATCATCATATAAAGATTTTATTGACTCCCCTCTTAAAAATCTTTTTCTATAATTCCAATTCTTGAATGCTTGAAAGATAATATTAGTTTTTTCCCACTTCCTACTACTTGTATAAATTGGAATATTTAGCATTTTTAAAGTTATTTTGTTCTTTAATCTTTTTATGAAATCTATATCTTCCATTAAAGGAATTTTTCTATAGCCTTTATATTTGAAGTATATTTCCCTTTTAATTAAGAGTCCTTGATCACCATATGGATCTTTGAAGATGAAGCTTCTAAGGTTTACGACGATTTCAAGAAATCTATAAAAAAACATTTTATTGTTAATTTTGAATTTAAAAAAATACACAAAATTTCCCTCATATTCTATTACTGACTTTATTTTTTTTAACCAACCATGTCTAAGCCTAGAATCAGCATGTATGAAAATAAACCACTTCCCTGAAGCCTTTTTGGCTCCAATATTTAGTTGCAACCCTCTATTCTTTTTTTTTGATTTATATATCTTTGAGCCATATAAATTAGCGATTTCTCTAGTTTTATCTTTACTATTACAGTCTACAATTATAATTTCAGCTTCCTCATTAGAAATTGATAAATCCGAGAGAAGTAATGGTAGATGTTGAGATTCATTATAGGTTGGAATAATAATTGAAATTTTAGGCAACTTAATTATTCTCTTCTCTCGATGTCATTTATTGTATCAATATCTATTTTTCTTTGAAGGAAGTCGTGTTTTAAGTTCATTGAAGAAAAGTTATTAATAGTTTGTTTGAGTACGTCTTCTCTACCCCATTTAATGTTTATAAAAGGTAAATATAAATCAGTAGATAATAACCTTTTTGAAAAAGCGATTAGCCAATACCCACCGTCATTAGAGGGGCCTAAAACAAGATCATTTTTTTTAAGTTTTTTAAGCGTATTTAATAAATCCATATGACAAAAATCTGGCAGGTCAGTACCTATAAAAATAAAAGCTCTTGTTTTTGTAAAACTAAATTTTTTATTTATGAGAATTTGCCTTCTCATCCTTTCTCCTAAACATCCTTTCCCTTGAAGATTAAAGTTTTTAATTCCTAATTCATTAGACCACCTTTTACTTTTTTTGAATCCTAGGCCAGATATCGCTAAGGAAATTTCAATTAAACCTTTTTTTTCGAGAGATTTAGCAACTGAAACAGTATGCTCTGTCATTTTTCTCTGGACATTCGCAGAACAAGTTTTCCCTATACCTTTTGATAATCTATTTTTACAACGACCATATGCATGCCATTTAGCCATCATTATGAGTACTGCTTTATCCAACAAAATATAAATAAGTTGTAATTATTATAGAGTTTAGACAATTAATAGATTTCACTTTTTGAAAATATATAATCTGCATTGTTAATAAGTTTTAAATTTATCATGATCTTAGGATCTGAGAATGACCAATTAATAAATTCCCACTAGATTAAATATCTATTGAATAAATTTAGTGCAAGCAGCCAATCCTATTTGGGCAGAAGTTCAACAATTGCTTCAAAAGAATTTAAGTAAGCCTTCCTTCGAAACTTGGATAAGGCCTGCTAAATTCAATTGTTTTGAAAATGGTTTGTTAACTTTGATTGCCCCAAATAACTTTACAAGCGATTGGTTAAGAAAAAATTATAGTGAAACTATTGAAAAAGCTGCAAAAGAAATTTGTGGACATAATGTAAAAGTAGTTTTTAAATCTGAAACTAATACCAACAACAATTCAAATTCTACTGATTTTGTTAGTCAACAAAATACTAACTCTCAGACAAAATCTTTTTCTACTGGTCAGGATAATAATTTAATTACTAGATCAAAAAAATCTCATTCTTTAAATACACGTTATGTTTTTAGAAGATTTGTTGTAGGTCCTAATAGTCGGATGGCACATGCCGCCGCTTTAGCAGTAGCAGAATCTCCAGGAAGAGAATTTAATCCATTATTTATATGTGGTGGTGTTGGTCTTGGTAAGACTCACTTAATGCAAGCTATTGGTCATTATCGAGTAGAAATTGATCCAGAAGCAAAAGTTTTATATGTTTCAACTGAAACTTTTAGTAGTGATTTAATTCAATCTATAAGAAAAGATGGTATGCATGCCTTCAAAAATAAATATAGATCGGTAGATCTATTATTAATTGACGATATCCAATTCTTGGAGGGCAAGGAATATACACAAGAAGAATTTTTTAATACTTTCAATGCTTTATATGAAGCGGGTAAACAAATTGTTATTGCAAGTGATAGGCCTCCTAGTCAAATACCTAAATTACAAGAAAGGCTAATCTCTAGATTTTCTATGGGATTGATAGCAGATATTCAACCTCCTGATATAGAGACTAGAATGGCAATTTTGCAGAAAAAAGCTGAACAAGAAAGAATGAATCTACCTAGAGATTTGATTCAATTTATAGCAGGAAGATTTTCCTCAAATATTCGAGAACTAGAGGGAGCTTTTACTAGGGCAGTAGCATTTGCATCAATAACTGGATTACCTATGACAGTCCAATCTATTGCTCCGATGCTTGATCCAAATAGTGTTGGAGTAGTAGTTACTCCTAAGCAGGTAATAAAAAAAGTCTCAGATTTCTTTGAAGTTTCAGCCGAAGAATTAGTTAGTTCAAGTAGAAGAAAGCCAGTTAGTCAGGCAAGGCAAATAGGTATGTATCTCATGAGACAAGGAACTGATCTAAGCCTTCCAAAAATAGGAGATGAATTTGGTGGTAAAGACCATACAACAGTTATGTATGCTATAGAGCAAGTCGAAAAAAAATTATCAAGTGATCCAAATGTTGCTAGTCAAGTTCAAAAAATAAAGGATTTACTTCAAATCGATTCGAGAAAAAATCTCTAATTAATTTGAAATAAAATTTATAGGATCTTGATCATATCTATCCTTGAGAGGTATCTTATCTATTTTATTGTTATCGCTTAGTAATTCAATTTTATTTAATGATTGTCTCAATAACCTTGCTGAAATAATTGACATATCTCTTGGAACTGAGATTCTATTTTTTAAATATCTCAGAGATTTTCCTGAAAGTTTCTCAGGGATTCTTACTTCACCTGTGATCATATGTGTCAATGCTGATCTCAATGATTCTTCAAAAAATTCTTTATCATATGGGTTAACTTTTATTAAATTATCTTTATGCTTTATTACTCTTTTAAGAGCAGATTTAGCGTAATATTTTGGATCGTAATTTTTATTTAATTCAAAATTACCAAGACCCTCTCCAGTATCTATTGCCTTAGAGAAAGCGATCTGTAGCTTATTGCTTTCTTTGTAACATCCACCCATTTGAGGGGGTAAATCATGAGAGTGAGTATGAAAATCACCTTGAGTGCCTCTATAAGCACTTGTCCCTTCAAAAAGGGTAAGCCAGTTATCTATAGATCGATAATTGGATCTTAAATTAAACCCTTTATAGTAAGTTAAAGAGGCGTTCATTCTTTCCATATAAGGAATAAAAATTATATCTCCAATACCAGGCTCTATTTCACCTGAATTAGATACTGATGGATCAATGAATCCTGTTTTGGATTTAATTAAGATTCTCTCTAATTTTAAAATGGATTCTTCAAATCTTTTTTTTCTAAAAGAGTTATCAAGAAAATTAAAGTTTTCTCGGCAAAGCCAATTACACCAGGATCTGAAAATTTCTCTTTCTAGTTTTCGCGTTTCTCTGAGGTGACTTGATGTTATAAGAGACCCTAGTCTTCCAAATTTATTTTCTAAAAAAGCTAATATGTTATCGCTTTCAGTTATAAATTGGCCTTTAAATTCAATTACAGGTAATTTACCTGATCTGACTTTATCAAGGAACCAACTTTCTTTTTGACCATAGCAAAACATATTTATTTTTTTTACTCTATACGGAATTCTCTTAAATTCAAGCCATAACCATATTTTCTGACAATATGGACACCATGAATGCCTATCTCTAAAGAGAGTAACTATGACATCATCTTCTTTATGACCAAATAATCTTAAATTTGCGTAGGAATTATTAATACCATTAACTCTATCAAGATCTTCAATTTTAAATTTATTTAGATCTTCCCATGTCAAAATCTCATTCATTCTTTTAATTTAAGCAATAAACTTAAGTTATAATAATTGATTAAAAAAAGCCTTGGAATTTCAATTTGATTTAATTGTTGTTGGTGCCGGATCTGGGGGACTAGCAGCGGCTAAACGTGCTGCGATTTATGGAGCAAAAGTTGCAATCATAGAAGCAAATAAAATAGGAGGCACTTGTGTAATAAGGGGATGCGTACCTAAAAAATTGATGGTTTATGCAGCTAAAAGTAAAAAAGATATGACTTCTTCTGAAGGATATGGATTAAAAAGTGAAGGCATTAGTTTTGAATCTAACACTTTATTGAAGAATGTTAGAAAAGAGGTTTCCAGATTAAGTGAGTTACATAAAAATTCGTTAAATAAATTGAATGTAACTGTTTTTGAGGGTTTAGGAAGATTCACAACTCAAAATGAATTAGAAATAATTTGTCCAAAAACAAAAAAAATTTTAAATAAAATAAATTCAAAAAAAATTCTTATTTCAGTTGGTGGTAAACCAAAGAAATTAAATATTCCTGGAATAGATTTGGCATGGACGAGTGATGATATTTTTGAATTAGATAAGTTTCCCGAATCAATATTAATAGTTGGAGGCGGATACATTGCCTGTGAATTTGCTTCTATTTTCAGGAATTTAGGTACAGAAGTAACTCAATTAATTAGAGGTCAACGTTTACTTAATGGTTTTGATGAGGATCTTTCTTTATGCTTAGAAGAATCACCTACTTTTGTTGGAATAAATATAATTTCCAAAACTCAATTAAAGTCTATAAAGAGAGTAAATGGGAATCTGGAGTCTAAATTGGACTCGGGTGATAAAATCCTAACTAAAAATATCCTTATTGCTACAGGTAGAGAACCAAATCTTTTGCCTTTAAATTTAGGTTTTTTAAATCTAAAGATGGATGGCCCATATTTAGATGTTGATGAACTTAATCAAACAAGCAATGCTAATATTTTTGCAGTTGGCGATATCATAAACAGACCAAACTTAACTCCAGTAGCAATAGAACAAGGTAGAGTTTTTTCAGATAATTTTTTTAATGATCAAAAAAGAAAAGTAAATTATGAAAATATCCCTAAAGCCGTTTTCACTATTCCTGAAATTTCAACAGTTGGTTTAAGTGAGAAAAGGGCGAAAGAAATTTACTCTAAGAAAAATATAAAAATTTTTAAATGTAAATTTACGCCTATGTCTAATACTTTTAAAGAGAAAAAATCAAAATGTATGTTAAAGATTGTAGTTAATAATCTCACTGATAAAGTACTAGGTTGCCATATGTTTGGAGAGACATCATCTGAGATTATTCAAATGGTATCAATCGCATTAAACGCAGGCATAACAAAAAAAGACTTTGATATTACTATGGCTTTGCACCCAACTATCTCAGAAGAATTTGTGACTATGTATGGCTAAAATTAAAATTTAGAAAAATTTAATTTTTCTTGAGCAAAAATAAACACTATTAGTAATGAAAAGTAAATAAATAAACTTATCCTTAATTCAGAAAGATAATTAAATCTATTCAAAAAAAGTATCTTATCAAGAATGTAAAAAATATAAAGATTAAGCAAAATAAATCCTTCAATTCGGGTGATTTTTCCTTTGCTCCAAAAAATTGGTAAGCATGCAAAGGTAGTTAAAACCATAAAAGGTAGGTCAGCTTTTATTAGGCTTTGTTCAATTACTAAACCTTTAAATCCTGAAAAAATACTACAACTTCCAAGAATTAGAAGTTGATTGAGCAAATTGCTTCCTATTACATTCCCAATTGCAAGATCTGTTTTACCTTTAAATGAGGCAATTATTGAAGTTACTAATTCTGGCAAAGATGTTCCAGTGGCTACAATAGTTAAACCAATAACAATTTCATTTACCCCCAAAAGAGCAGCGAGTGTTTGAGAACCATTTACTAAAATATTTGAACCAAAACTCAAAAGAAATATTCCCAATATCAACTTTAGTAAAATGTTTAGCTTCCCTTTGTAGTTATCGTTGAATTCTTCTATCTCTGGTTCAGCATCTTTTGTATCCTCTTCTTTCTCATTTATGGTATTAATTTCCCATATTGTATTTAAGACTAAACAAAATATTAGAAAGATCCCTGCTTGCAATGTTAATAGGCCTGTTGATGACATTGCCCAAACCGCACAAGAAATAGCCATTAAAAGAGGAACATCTCTTCTTACTATTCTGCTTTTCACCTTAAGAGGTGTTATCAATGAGCTTATACCTAAAACTACAAGAACATTAAAAATATTGCTTCCTATTACATTGCTAGCAGCAAGCGAATCACTACCTTTAAATATTGAATTTAAACTTACTAACAATTCAGGAGAGCTTGTACCGAGTGAAACAACTGTTAATCCAATTACTATTTGAGGTATTCCTAAAATTAAAGATAAATTTATTGCTGCTTGAATAAAGAACTCTCCTCCTGCAAAAAGTAAAACTACTCCAAAGATTATTTCTATTATTGGAAATAAAAAATTATTCATATTAAAGTTTTGTTTTGAAAATTAAATCTTTAATAATTGATTAATAACTATCATCGAATATCTATAATTTATTGTCAATTTTAATTTGCTGTTAAAATTGATTAAATAGTAAAAGTTTTGAAGACATTAACCATATTAAAACCTGATGATTGGCATTTACATTTAAGAGAAGGCCTTGTATTAAAAAATATTATTCATTTTACATCAGAACATTTTGGAAGAGCTATCGTCATGCCAAATACTAAAACTCCTATAACATCTATTGATAGTGCTATTTCTTACAAAAAATCTATTGTTGAAGCGTTACCAAAAAGTTCTAAGTTTGAACCATTAATGACAATTTATCTTACTGATGAGACTGATCAAGGAGAACTATTAAATGGTTTCAAAAATAATGTATTTTTCGCCGCAAAATTATATCCTGCAAATGCTACAACAAATTCCAGTCATGGAGTTAAGAAAATAGAAAATCTATATAATATCTTTGAATCAATGCAAGATTCTGGAATGCCTCTTTTGATTCACGGGGAAGTGACTGATTCTGAAGTAGATGTATTTGATCGAGAAGAAGTTTTTATAGATAGAGAACTTTCACCTTTGATACAAAGATTTCCAAAATTAAAAATTGTTTTAGAACATATAACCACCTCTTATGCAGTGGATTTTGTCCAGGAAAATAATATTGGAGCTACTATCACTCCGCATCATTTGCACATAAATCGAAATGCAATGTTTTTTGGAGGCTTAAATAGTGATTTTTACTGCTTACCAGTTGCTAAGAGAGAAAATAACAGGATTGCCTTGAGGAAAGCAGCAACAAGTGGGAAAGAATGTTTTTTCTTAGGAACGGACTCTGCTCCACACCTTAGACAGTGGAAAGCTTTTTGTGGTTGCGCAGGCATTTTTAATTCGCCAGTAGCAATAGAAAGCTATTTAACAGTATTTGAAGAGGAAAATGCTCTAGATAATTTTGAGAAGTTTGCAAGTTTGAATGGGCCAAGATTTTATAATTTGCCTCCAAATAAAGAAAAACTAAAATTAGTGTCTAGACCCAATGAAATCAAAGAATTTATAGATATTGTTGAAGAAAAAAATATTGTTGGACAAATAAAATCATTTCACGCAGGCGAAACTTTACAATGGCAAGTCCAAGGGATAGTAAATTAAAAAAAATTATATTTAATCTGTTCATTCAACAAAAGTTTAAATATTCCAATTTTTCATGGTGAAATGGGATACTTTCGGCTACGATTAAAAAGCGCAAATTCCTTTTGGGAGTGTGGCGGAATTGGTAGACGCGCCGGACTTAAAATCCGTCGAGCGATTAAGCTCGTGGGGGTTCAAGTCCCCCCACTCCCATTCTTAAACTATCTATTGTTAGTTCTTTCAATAACTTTTTATAATTGTTATGTTTTAACTAAGAAACAAGAAATTCAAATGGAAAGTATTCTTAATAATTCAGTTGCTACTTTAGTTACCTACCTTGGTATTTTTTCTATTTATTTATTGTTTGTACCCTTAATACTTTTTTACTGGATGAATAATAGATGGAATGTTATGGGCAAATTAGAAAGATTAGGGGTTTATGGATTAGTATTCCTTTTCTTTCCTGGTTTAATTTTATTTTCTCCATTTTTGAATCTTAGATTTAGAGGAGATAGCAAAGGTTAAATAATTGACTAAAGGTAAAGTTATACAAATAGGATTATTAATCTCTTTATTAGGAATATTAAGTTATTTAATTCCTAAATTTGGTATAGATAACTTTACCGCTAACACTATCTCAAACTCTATCTTAGTTTTCATTGTAATAGCTTGGGTGTCATCGTACGTTTTTAGAGTTGTAAACGGAAAAATGACTTTTATGGTACAAAGGAAGCGCTACAGAAAAGAATATGAAAAAATTGTGAATGATAAACTAGAAAATAAATTCAATTCATTATCAAAAGAAGAACAGGAAAAACTAATGGAAGATTTAGAAAAAAAACCATAAACTCCCTAAAAATTATCAGCTAAAAAAGCTTCAAAAATTCATGAAAAAAAACAAGAAAATGAAAATTAGTAAAAATGTACCTTTGTCAAAAATAAATGAGAAGTTTTTGGAATTAAAGAAAAGGAACAAATTAGCTTTGATGCCGTTCATAATGGCAGGTGATCCAAATATTAATAAAACATCAGAGATTTTATTAAAGTTGCAAGAAAAAGGCGCAGATCTTATTGAATTGGGAATTCCGTATAGCGATCCTCTTGCAGATGGACCGATTATTCAATTTTCAGCATCCAAAGCTTTAAAGTCAGGAACTACTTCTATAAAGGTTATTCAGTTATTAGAATCTCTAAAAGATAAGTTGCATATTCCAGTAATACTTTTTACTTATTTTAATCCTGTATTAAAATTTGGGCTTGAAAATTTTTGTGAATTAGCATCTAAAGCTGGAGTTTCTGGATTAATAATTCCTGATCTTCCTTTGGAAGAAGCATCTAAATTCTCGACAATTATTAGTACTTATTTTATTGACTTAATATTATTAGTTGCACCTACGACTCCCTTTGAAAGAATGCAAATGATCTCTAAAAATACTAAAGGGTTTACTTATTTAGTAAGCGTAACAGGAGTTACGGGAGAGAGAAACACTATGGAAAATAAAGTAGAAAATCTTATTACCAAATTAAAAAAAATAAGCATTGATCCAGTAGCCGTTGGGTTTGGAATATCTTCCCCTGAACATGTTCAAAAAGTTTGTAAATGGGGCGCTGATGGCGTAATAATTGGAAGCGCATTTGTTAAAAGAATATCTAATTGTAATGAAAAAGAAGTTGTAAATCAAATCGGAGACTTTTGCCAAGAAATGCGTAATGCTGCTGATCAAAAAATATAAAACAAAAAGCTATTCATATAAAACCCCCTCAAAGTAAGAGGTTTTAAACTTATAAATATTAAATTTCAGTTGTTATTCTGAACCGTCCGCAGGCAATAATCTTATTTGTTTTCTTCCAAGTTTTATTTCAAACTCATCTCCTGCTTTTAAATCTAAAAGAGCTGTATATGCTTTACCAATCAAAAGATTTCCGTTCCCTTGCACAGTTGCTATGTAACTTAATTTTCTTCCCCCTTTCCCAATTCCTGCCACTCCGGTATCACCTAGATTAACCCCTTTTGCTTCTAGTAGCGCTTCATAAAATGCGGTGAAATTTAAACGTTCGCCCCCGTTTTTTTTAGTGGAAACATATCCACAAGCACGAACAAGATCTGACTTGCTAACATCACCAAGTTCTTTTACTTTAGAAAGGAGATCGCTACCAGTGAGCATAATAAATTAATAAAAAGTTCTTCTTAATTAACATAGCAATTAGTGTGTAATTTGTGCAATTATTAATTATGTATTTATTCAATTAGTTATCTTTTAATAATGGAAAAATTTATAGTTTTTGGTAAGTACTGTGAAGATGCAATAAATAAACGAGAACCATTCCGTGAACAGCATCTTAATAGACTAAGTATTTTAAAAGATAGAAAAATTTTAGTTACTTTAGGGCCAACTAAATGTACTAAATATTTATTTGGTATTTTTAATGCTGAGAATGAGAATGAATTAAGAGAATTAAT
>QCTP01000021.1 GCA_003211115.1 Prochlorococcus sp. AG-673-M19 | reverse complement strand
TTCACCAACTCTTGATTCAGACCTTACTTGCATTTTACTAGATTCAGGAACAAAAGATATTTCTAAATCATCAACATATTTCATCCATTTACTTGTTACCTCTGCATGAAGATAATCTCCGTCAAGTTCCACTATCTCTGTTCTTGGAGAGTTTTTTATTATTTCCTTAATCTCTTTAAAAGGTTTTTCGATTGAACTAACATCCCAATCCTCTCTAACACAATGTGCTATTTCTACACAATTACTCAAATCAATGTGAGAGGCAAATGAAGCTGAAGGGAATAAAAAGCTTAGAAATATAAGAATTCCTACAAAAAATATATTCATTAAAAAAGCATATTTAACTTAATCTAACCAAAAAAACTAAAGATTTGGGACATTAGTAATATTGAATTTAATTCATCTCAATTAGTAATCGAATTAGTATAAGTGTTAGTATTAACATTAAAATAGGTAATCATAGAGAATAAAAGATTCTTAAGAATTAAGTATTCATTGAATAAAAATACAAATTTTGGAATTAACTGAACTAGTAAAGGATTATGTAGTTACCGAATTATTATCAAGTATTGAACTCGACTTTCTAGAAGGGGAGCTTTGGGAAATAACTCAACATATTTCAGAAATAAATACATTGACTATAGCCCCCGCCAATATATGCAAGAAATTAGAACTAGAAGAAAACTCTTGTTGGCAATTATGTTGTGCAGCTGTGCTTGACTATTCAAGACCCTTAAGCAATGAAAAAGAAAGGGTTAATAATTTTAAAAAATTAATTATTCAATATAAACTTGAATAAAATAAAAAAGACCCCTAAAAAAGGGGCCTTTAATGGTTTTTAATAAGTTAAGTGTTTCCTTGTTTCCACTTAATAAAAAAAACCTCTCCTACACACAAATTTAATATCACACAGAAATTTTTAAGGCGAAACATATACTAGGCATGTATATCAACTGTCACAGTACTAAAAAAAGTACTCAAAGCAGACTTTGAGTACTTCTTATTATCAGAAAAATGTGTGTGAGGAGTTTCTGATGATATTAATTTACACCCATTTGGATTAGAACAGCTACAGTATAAATCCCTAATTATTAAATAATTACTGATTAATATAAAAAAATTGGAATTATTAGATACTTACAAATAACTTTTAAATGAAAAAAAAATACAAAAAGGTAATTTACATTTTTTCATTCATTGTCCTTTTTTCAATAATTGGAGGAGTTGTTAAATATTCTCTTGGATATATTGATGATAATCCTGATTTGTATATACCTAAAACAAAAAACATAACAATATAAGCCTTAGTTAAAAATATTTTTTCAATATAACTTAAGAAAAAAAATATAAATCTAAAATTTTCTAGTCTAAATTACCTTATAAGTAAGATTTGAATAGGAAAATTTGAGTATATATTCACTTCAAAAATTTTTAAATCTATCGTATATAACATTCAGTAATATGTTGACTTTATGAAAAGAAAAAATAACTTTTTTGTTGACAAAGAAAATAGTCTAAAAGACGTTAAAGCAAAACATAACTATCAAATAATAGAGGAATACTGGAAGAAAAGAAAAAAAGAATGTGAAAAAAATCTTTCTAAATTTTGCTAAAAAATATCATGAATTTTATTATTTCCATTTTTCTGGCTTCCGTCATGTGGGTTCAAGTTCCCCAATGGGAAGCTGATTGGTCAAAATGCGCAGTAGATGTACCAGATTCATCATGTCATTGGTATGTGGCTGCTCCAGATAACACCTTTGGAGAAGGATTTGATTGGGAAAGCGCTCCTTGGTTTGACGCTAACGGTCTTCAAGATGTCGCAAGAATTGAAAAAAAAACTGTAGTGGAAAAACTCCAAAATAATTAAGGAATATAAATTCATCAATTATTTTTATGAATATAGTCTTTATTTTCTTTTTAGTTAAATTTAAGATAGAAATAATCTTTTAATAATCTTATGCGCTTCAAAGTAAGTTTAAAAAAAGACGGTAAAAAATTTGAAGAAGTAGTTATAGCCAATAGCAAGAAAGATGCAATAAAAGTGGCATTAAAGAATAATCCAGAGGCAGAGGCTATTTCTTCTGATTGGACATTTAAGCTTTGAAAAAAGTATTAAAATTTTTTACTTAATTTAGGAATTACTAAAGAAACAACACAAATAACGCTAATGGTTGGTCCGGGAGATAAATTAAAAACAATTGAAAGAATAAAACCCAATAGAGAAATACAAAGCCCAAAGAATGAAGATCTCATCATCGCAATTCTAAGACTTTGTGCCTTATCAAGGCCTAATAAAGTAGGTGTTGATAATAAAGCAATTACTAGAATAACTCCCACTGCTGACATCGAACTGACGATAACTAGTGCAGTAGTAAAACTCAGAGCAAGATTTAATAAAGAGACATTTATTCCACTAGCAGAAGCCCCCTCTGGATCTAATCCTACGTACACAACTTTTTCATATCCAAAAGTTATTAATAAAATAAAAGTTAGAAAAGCAATAATGGTTCTTAACAAATCACTAAGGTTTGCAGTTAATAAATCTCCAAATAATACTGCCTCTAAATCAATTCTTATCCCAAGAAGTGGAATGAGTAAAACTCCGAAACCAAGCATACCAGCAAGAATAGTATTCATTACGGCTTCGTAATTTTCACTTTTTTTATTAGTTAAACTTTCTGCAATAATTGAACCTAGGAGACCACTAATAACTCCTCCAATTGACGGATGAATCCCTAGTGCTAAAGCAAGAGCAAGTCCTGGTAAAACACAGTGAGAAATTAAATTTACCTGCAATAATCGTCTATGAGTTATTAAAACAGTTCCCATAGCTGGACATAAAATTCCTGAGAAAATAGTAATTATTAAAGGAATTAACCACCAGTTGTTTATAAAAGACATTATTCGTATGATTCGTTATGATCAAAAAAACAGGACATTAAAAGATCTTGAAAATGATGGTAACCAAGCTCAAAATTACCAAAAGACAAGAGCAACTTCTTGAAGAGCTTAAAAAATGTGAAGATGAATTGAGCGGGCAAGATTTGCATAGACAATTGATAATTGATGGCAAATCCATGGGTTTGACAACAGTTTATAGAAATCTTCAAGTTCTTATAAAGCATGGATTAATTCGATCTAGACATCTTCCAACTGGAGAAGTCCTTTACACTCCCGTTGATAGAGATATTCACCACCTGACATGTGTTCAATGTGGAGAAACCTCCAAAATGGAAGGTTGTCCGGTAAAAGATATTCATAGTCCTAAGAAAAATACAAAAAAATTTCAATTATTATTTCATACGCTTGAATATTTCGGACTTTGCCAAAACTGCTATCAAGCTCAGAGTTAAGTTTAAACATATTTTTAATCACAATAATTATTCTCTTTTAAAGAACTAATATTAAGATCATCTAATTTACCTTGTATTGAACTAGGAGTTCCGTAGGCTAATACTGTTTTATCTAAAACTACTACCTGATCATAATTATTGAGAGATGAACCCCAATCATGACTGCTTATAAACAAAGATAAGCCAGCATCTGCAAGTTGACGGACTGTCTTAAGAAAATCATCCTTTGCGGGAGGATCTAATGCAGCGCATGGTTCATCTAATAAAAGAATTCTTGCGGGAGACATTAAAGTTTTAGCCAAAAGAGCTCTTTGTTGCTGTCCACCTGAAAGAGAATCAAGTCTTCTATTTGCTAGATTTGAAATTCCAACTCTTTGCATTGTTGCTTCCAATTCACAACATTTGTTGACCCAAGACTTAGGATTTGCAAGAAGGGCTTTTATTTGGAATGGATTATTACTTTTTGATTTTGAATATTTCATTTGGCCTAAAGAGATTAATTTTTCAACTGTAATAGGAAATTTCCAATTCATTGAGCTTCTTTGTGGCATAAGTGCAACTTGGGATCTATTTCTAGCTAAACTTTGCCCATCAATAGTTATATTTCCAATATCAGGATTATTTTGTCCTTGCAATAATTTCAAAAGAGTAGATTTGCCAGCTCCATTTGGTCCAACAAGAGCAGTTAGAGTTCCTGGTGTTATTTCAACTGAAACTTTGTTTAAAGCTGGTTTACTTTTTTTTGAATAAGAATAAGTTAAATTATCTGCAATTAAAGTAGCCATTAAATAATATATTTAAATCAGTTAGACCTTTATTTTATCAATATTAAGGAATCCATACTTATTTCATAACAATTGATACCGAATATTGCTATTAATAATGAAAATGATTATCATTTTTAAGTATTTAACGAATTTATTGAATGTCAATTTTTAAAAAAGTAATTTTTAGTGATAGGAAATCTAATGATTCTGTTATCAAAAACACTTTATTAGCTGGAACCATATTATTATCAACAGTTGGTCCAGATGTTTTAGCGAAAGAAAAATCATATGTAGCTGTAGAGCCACTCACTTGCGATTTAGTAAAATCTATTGCCTTACCTTCTGATGAAGTAACCTGTTTGGTTGATAGAAAACAAGATGTACATGACTTAAAAATCACTCCAAGACAAGCTCAATTACTTAACAGTGCGGATAAAGTTTTTACTCTAGGGAAAGAGATGACCCCAACCATGAAAAATTGGGAGAGTAAGCCTCAAACTGTTGTAATTGGTGTAAGTGCTATAGATGTAGATGACCACTCTGATCATGGTGGGCATGATGACCATGATGATCACTCTGCAGTAAAAGTAGATGATCATGATGGACATGACGACCATGATGATCACGTTGGACATGATGATCATGCAGAAGGATCATTTGAATGGGCAGGAAAATTTAAACTCTCTAAAGGCTCCTACAAATGGTCATTCGCAAAGGTAGGTGGGGAATATGCAGATCCAGCCATGAAAATGGTGATTCTCGAATCAAATGATATTGAATCTTCTGAAGAACTTGCTAAAGAACTTTTAGGCTCTAAGAAATTAATAAATAAAAAAAATAAAGGGACTCTTGTAGCTAGTAATAAAGCATATGTTCTTAATTTTGATCAAGGGAAGGAGAGTACAGTATTTAATGTAGAAATTGAGAAAGATGGCCAATATACATTCTTCACCGAACATATGCCTTTTGAGTTTGAAGCAGACGAACACTTCTTTAAAGATTTATCTAATAGCGATGTTGAACCAATTGCCCAAGTTCCAGATGAAGGTGAGGGACATCACCACCACCATGATCACGGAGGGTTAGATCCTCATGTTTGGCATGATCCTCATAACATTATAAAAATGGGAGAAGTTGTAAGTAAAAGTTTAAAGAAAGATATCTCTATTTTTAATAGATCTGACAGGAACTCAATCAATGCGAGCTTTGCTTCAGTAGATTCAACACTAGAAGAACTTGATAGCTGGATTGTTGCGCAGGTCTCAACAATTCCAGAATCAAACAGAGTTATTGTATCTAAACATAAAGCAATGGAATATTACGGCGATGCTTTTGGATTTGAGACTATTAGCTTACTAGATTTTCTTGGTGACTCATCAAGTCTAAGACCAGACAATATTCAATCAACGTTGAAGATGCTTGATGAAGAAAATGTTAAGGCAATATTTCCTGAACAAATACCAGCTTCAAAGTTATTAAAAAACTTGAGTAGACAAAGTTCAGTTCCTTTAGCTTCTAATCAAATATTTGTTGATGGATTAATGATGACAGGGAATACAGTTTCAGTTGCTGTTCACAATACATGTACCATTGTTAATTCATTAGGTGGATCATGTGATAAAGAAGCAGGCTCAAACCTTGAAGGGACCTGGAATTCTCTTCAAAATTAAACTTTTCTATAGCTAACGGTTATCATTATCAATTATTGTCTAATATATTATTTATTAGACATTTTTTTATTTAAATTAATTGGTAAATGAGTATTAGCGAAAAAGTGCCTGTGACAATCCTCACTGGATTTCTTGGTTCTGGCAAAACGACTCTCCTTAATAGAATATTAAGCGAAGAACATGGTAAGCGAATCGCTGTAATTGAGAACGAATATGGAGAAGTTGGAATTGACCAAGGATTGGTTATAAACGCCGATGAAGAAGTATTTGAAATGTCAAATGGCTGCATTTGTTGTACTGTTCGAGGTGATCTTATTAGAGTCCTTGGTAATCTGATGAAAAGAAGGGATAAATTTGACTATGTTTTAGTTGAAACAACTGGATTAGCAGATCCTGGTCCAGTTGCCCAAACATTTTTTATGGATGAAGAAATCAGTTCTGAATTTACTCTCGACGGAATTGTAACTTTAGTTGATGCCGCTCATATTGACCAACAGATAGGGAGGAGTGATGAGAGTTCAGAACAAGTAGCATTTGCAGATGTTTTAGTTTTGAATAAAACTGATTTAGTCTCTAATGAAGCTCTTGACAGTCTGGAATCAAGGTTGAGAGACATGAATCGAATGACTAGAATTATTCGAGCGGAAAATGCCCAAGTTCCTATTGATACAGTTTTGAATCTTAGCGCATTCGATCTAGACCAAATTCTAAAGCGTAGACCAACTTTTTTAGAACCTGAATATCCTTTTGAGTGGTCAGGAGTTTATGAGCTTGAGCCTGGAAAATATAAATTAAAACTTGAAGAAGGGCCTGATCCTGAGATGTCATTAGTAGCTTTCGCTAATCAAGGATTTAGTGAGGAAGAATTAAAAGAAGGAGCCGAAGCATCTGTAAGACTTTATGCAGAAAAAGCTAAAAAATTGGAACCTGAAAATACAATTCCATATGATGAGCATGTAAGTCTTAAATTAGAAGAAAAAGGATCTAAATCTTTTATTTTAGAGGTTGAAAAATCTTCAAAAGTTGGATTATTTACACAACATACTGCTGAAGAATTCAATATGAAAGTGCTAAAAATAGATAGTCAAAATAATATAAAAGAAATCCCTTTTAAAACTGAAAGAAACTGGGTGGCAGAACATGAACATGATGACGAAGTTGGATCAATTGCAATAGAGCGTTTTGGGGATGTTGATCCTGAAAAGTTGAATACTTGGATGGGAAGACTTCTTTCTGAGAAAGGGGTTGATATATTCAGGACAAAAGGTTTTATTAGTTATTCTGGCAATCCACGCCGAATAGTCTTTCAAGGGGTTCATATGTTATTCACTGCCCAGCCAGATAAAGAATGGGGTAATGAACCACGAAGAAATCAACTAGTGTTTATTGGAAGAAACCTTGATGAAAAAGAGATGCAAGAGGGATTTGATAAGTGCCTGATATAGAACCATTTAGCCCCAGAGGCATGTTTCATGAGGGATGGTCAGCTGAAGTTGATGATTATGCGATAGTTTGTGGTTGGGCTTTAGGAGGAAAGCTATTTATTGTCGGAGATGTAGTGGGAGGACTTTATGGTTTCGAAGGAGATACAGGTAAGCTTATTTGGAAAAAAGATGAATCTCATACTGGAGGTCTTCTTGCAATGTCTATCCATCCAAATGGAGAGATTTTTGCAACATCTGGACAAGACGGAATAGTTCGCATATTAAATTGCAATAATGGGAAGGAAATAAAAGCCATTAACCTTGGAAAAGGTTGGGTAGAACATTTAAGTTGGTCAAATGGCGGTTTATATTTGGCCATAGCTTTTTCCAAAAAAGTATATGTATTTAATCAAGATGGAAATGAAGAATGGGTTTCAGAAAAACATCCAAGTACCGTAAGTGCAATATCGTGGTCAAATAAAAATGAATTAGCAACTGCATGTTATGGACGAGTAACTTTCTTTGATGTAGCTAATAAAAAGACCAATCAGAAACTTGAATGGCAAGGCTCACTAGTGTCGATGAAGCTAAGCCCTGATGGAGATATAGTAGCCTGTGGCAGTCAAGATAATTCAGTACATTTCTGGCGTAGATCAACTGGACAAGATGCTGAAATGACAGGTTACCCAGGGAAGCCTTCTCACCTTTCATTTGACGATACTGGCATGCTATTAGCAACTAGTGGTAGCGAAAGAATTACTGTTTGGAGTTTTTCAGGTAATGGACCTGAAGGAACTATGCCTGGAGAATTATGTCATCATACTGAACCAATTTCTAGCCTAGCTTTTTCTAACAAAGGTTTGCTTGTTGCCTCAGGTTCAAGAGATGGTTCAGTCGTAGCTAGTTTTCTTAAAAACGATGGGAATGGAGATCCTGTGGGAGCTGCTTTTGCTGGAGATTTAGTTGGCGATATTGCATGGAGACCCGATGATTGTGCTTTAGCCGCAGTTAATGCAAAGGGTATTGTAACCGTTTGGAATTTTAAAGTACGTACTAGTTCCTTTTAAAAGAGATTCAAGTACACATTAGCTTATAAATTTACCAATAATTAGTTTTCAAATGTCTCTCCATACAAATTACTTCGCAATCATTATCTATACCTTTTGGATGAATATCGCAATATGAAAGACATTGTAAATATTCATCTATAGGATTATTACTATCAATATTATTTTGATTATTTTGAATTTTTGAATTAGTCATAAATAGATTTCCTTAATTCATTTAGGGTTAACATAAGCGAAGAGATTAAGAAAAGAAATAAGCAAAACTTCCTAAATAATAAGCAAGAAATATTTATTATTTAAAACTAAAAACAAACAAATTGATTACTACTATCGGACATTTTGGATTAAAAATCAATGCGTACAAAAACGGATTGTTATTTAAGAATATTTTGATTAACTTATGAATGTTGAGTTTTAGGAGGTCTTTCAAAATGATCGATAGCCTGCCTGCAATTTCGGAATAATTCCGAACTGATTTAATTAACTGCTCCAATTATTTTTTATTAATGTCTGAACTTACTTCTTCTGCATCGTCTAGGTGCCCTATAAGAAAAAGTTCAATACTAGAGTCTTTGCCCCAGTTAAAAAAATTTAGTTATTTAAGGTTAGTTTTAGCTGAAGAATAATTAACAACTAGGATCAATGATTTAGGATGGTTGCTAATTTTGATAGATAAAATAAGTAAGAGAATAAAAAGGAGTTCTTTTAAAAGGCCTCCTTTTTTAATAGAGAAAAAAATAATTTTGGCATTATTATTCTTCTTGAGCTATTTATTGTAATAACAAACTTTATTGAAATAGGTGTAAAAAGTGTCAAATAAACTTAGATATTTTTCTGACTTATTAGCTAGGATTATTATTGAAATTGAATACAAAATAGTTGTTAAGAAATTAAAGAGACAAGATCTCATAGCAGATGTTGACGACCAGAGATTACACCATTTCATACCTTACAAATAAGTTAAACTTTAATTAAATGAATAACAATATTACCCCTAAAATTTTTCAACTAAACTACAAATCTATTTTTAAATTTAATTATTTGCATTTCTAATACTATAAATAGAATTTTGTTTTAATGAATGAAAAATTATTATTGTCCATACTGTAATCCCAAATATCAATTTCATAAGAAATCAACAACTGGGGAATTGATATGTGGTTTGTGTGGGGATCCTCTTGTAAAAAAAACATATATAAAAATTAATCAGATAGTTGCAATTATTGCTTCCTTATCATTATTACTCCCTCTAATTTACACATTTATTTATTTAATTAAAAACCAAATAAATCCTCCTAAGAGAAATTATCAAGCCAATATAATTTCAATCCACAAAAAATCAAAACAAAAAACATATTATCCTCTACAAAGTGATTTAGTTAAACAAGAATAATTATCTTCAATTTGATTTTTAACATTAATATTATCTAACTCTTTAACCTTAGGAATTGGAGTAACTGATTCTTTGCAATGATTCTTACAGCCTCCATTTAAAAAGTTATGAGCTTGTGAAAATTGAGTATTTGTTATTAAAAATAAAAATATTAAATTCATTGCTTGTTTTATTATTGATTTCATTTTTGGATTAATTTATCTTTGAAAATTCTTAAATAAATAATATCAATTAATTCCAAGGGGTGTTAATAAGTCCCCAAATATCAAAAAAGAAAAATAAAATAGCAATGACTACTAAATCCCAGGCTCTCTCCCTAAAAGCCCAAGGAGCAATAAACACTTCTCCTAAACCATGAAGCGCAGCTCCAGTAGGTAGATGATCTAAAACAAGTAAGCTATGAGAAAGTATAAAAAGTAAACTTGCAAAATATCTAAAAAAAACAAATTGCCAATTGCCTGAATTCATGTTTTTTTGATTTTTAAGAAATATACTTCAATGAATAAAATAAATAAATATATTGTGCTTGTAGATATTTATTTTTGTATTAACAAATACTAATTTGGGTTTCAACCTAAAGTAAAAAGTTAGTAAATGAAGAGATATATGTTTTCAAATTATCGCCCTAAAAATAGTTTTGATGAATACTTTAAAGACAATGTAAATTCTGCTAGAGAAATTTTATCCCCCTTGTTATCCGCTCTTGATAACATGGGCCTAAGCGAGCTGAAAAGAAATCACTCAGCAGCCAAGAAATTATTACTTAGGCATGGAGCAACTTTTAGGTTAAATGACACAGGCTTAAAAGGAACAGAAAGAATACTACCTTTTGACCCTTTACCAAGAATAATAAGTAAGGATGATTGGATAACATTAGAAGAAGGACTGAAGCAGAGACTTGAGGCAATAGATCTATTCTTAGATGATGTATATAACTCTCAAAATATTATTGATGATGGAATAATTCCAAGAGAGTTAATAGAGAGCTCTGATGGATGGAGACCTCAAATGTTAGGCTTTAAGCCTCCATTAAATAAATGGTGTCAAGTTTCAGGACTTGATTTAATAAGAGATGGAAAAGGTACTTGGCATGTTTTAGAAGATAACCTGAGATGTCCTTCTGGTGTAGCTTATTTTCTAGAAAATAGATTAGTTATGAAGAATATCTTTCCTAACCTTTTCTCAGGAAGAATAGTTAAACCTATTGATGATTACCCATCATATTTACTTAAAACGCTCAAAGAACTTGCTGTGTGGACAGATACTCCAAAAATAGTCTTATTAACTCCTGGAATTTTTAATAGTGCATATTTCGAACATAGTTATCTAGCTCAAGAAATGGGAATTCAGTTAGTTCAAGGTCATGATTTGGTTTGTATTGATGATTATGCTTACTTAAAAACTACATCTGGATTAAAGAGGGTAGATGTAATTTATAGAAGAATTGATGATGATTTTTTAGATCCTATTCATTTTAGAAAAGATTCATATTTAGGTGTTAGTGGATTACTTGATGTTATGAAAGCAGGTCGTGTTGCCCTCGCAAATGCACCTGGGACAGGATTAGCAGATGACAAAATGATTTATTCTTTTGTTCCTAAAATAATCAAATATTTTCTTGATGAAGAACCAATTATAAAAAATGTTGAAACCTATATTTGCTATTACGAAAAGGATAGAGAATATGTTTTAAAAAACCTTCCAAAACTTGTTGTCAAATCAGTCTCTGAAGCGGGTGGTTATGGAATGTTAATTGGCCCCCAATCAACTACAACTGAGATAAATGAATTCTCTGATAAAATTAAAAAAAAATCCTAGAAATTTCATAGCTCAACCTACTCTAGAACTTTCTACAGTTCCCTCATTATGTGATGGTGAACTTTATCCTTGCCACGTTGATTTAAGACCTTATATTTTAAGGGGCAAAGATTCTTGGGTAAGTCCAGGGGGGCTAACTAGAGTTGCATTAAGAAAAGGATCTTTAGTAGTTAATTCATCTCAGGGTGGAGGATGCAAAGATACTTGGGTTGTAGGAAATTAATATGCTTTTAAGTCGAGTAGCTGAATCTCTTTATTGGATTAATCGTTATTTAGAACGTGCTGAAAATATATCTCGTTTCGTCGAAGTAAGTGAAGCGATGTCTTTAGATTGTCCACCAGGTAGTGCAGAACCATGGCTTCCACTTATTGATGCATCAAGTGATAGAGAAACTTTTGATTCAAGATTTCCAGAAAAAAAGCAAGATGATGTTATTAATTTTTTAATTAGAGATCGTATAAATCCCAACAGCATAATCTCTTGTATTCAAAAGGCAAGAGAAAATGCAAGGCAAATAAGAGATGTTATGACATCTGAAATGTGGGAACAGATAAATATTTTATATTGGAATTTACAAGAGGGTGAAACAATATGGGATCTTCCAAGACAGGAACAATTAAGTGAGATTAGAAGAGGATGTCAGTTGTTTTACGGTATTACAGATGCAACTCTTAGCAAAGATCTTGCATGCCAATTTAGTATTTTGGGAAGATTACTAGAAAGAGCGGATAAGACATCAAGAATATTAGATGTAAAATATTATTTACTACTGCCAAGCTTAGATGAACTAGGAGGCGTAATTGATGAGTTGCAATGGATTGCTCTTCTGCGTTCGGCCGGAGCTTATCAAATGTTCAGGAAAGCAGAACAAAATTCCATTAAACCAAATTCAGTAGCAAGATTTCTCTTGCTAGATAATAATTTCCCAAGATCTGTTAGATATTGTTTGGATGGTATAAGTAATACACTTAAGATGATAGATAAAAATCCAGTTTCAGATAGTCCCTCAAAACTTGAATGCATGAGAGGTTTACTTAAAGCAAAGTGGAGTTATATCAGAATTGAAGATATAATTGATAATGGACTTCATGAAGCAATTGATTCACTACAAATTGATTTAAACAAACTACATAATCTCATACAAGATAAATATTTTATAAATAAAGAGTTTGATTAATGAAAATTAAATATATCCATAACCTTGAATATTCTTACGAAGAATCAGTTCAATTAGGGGAACATAGATTATGTATTAAGCCAAGATCTCATGGATTTCAAAGGTTGATAAATTTCGATTTAAATATATCTCCAAATCCTAAGATTCTTTATCCTTTACTAGCAGCAAGCGGTGAAGAGATTAATAGAATTACATTTGAGGGTTATACAAATAATCTTTCTATTAAAGCAGTCAGCGAGGTTGAGACTCTTAAACATCCAGATATTTTTGATGGTGTTAAAGAAAGAGATCTTACATTACCCTTTTGTAGAAGCATCATAAATAGAGATCTTCAGGGAGCCCTAGAAGGTTGGATGCCAAATGGACAGCATGATCCTTCCGCCGTTGAATTAGCTCAAGAGGCCTTGGCAGGCAGTAGCAATAATGCATTATCTTTCACATATCAATTAATAGAAATTATTCAAGATCGAGTAAAGTATACAAAAAGGCATACTGGGCCAGCATGGCCAGCCAGCAGGACTCTTAGAGAAAGAGTTGGTTCATGCCGAGACTTAGCAATGCTTATGGTAGAAGCCTGCAGATCAGTAGGAATTCCAAGTAGATTTGTAAGTGGTTATCACTTTGAAGACCCATTACCAAATGAATTAGATTTACATGCATGGGCTGAATTATATATCCCTGGAGCTGGATGGAGAGGTTTTGATCCAAGTGGTAAAGGATTAATAGACGAGAGATATTTAACACTAGTATCATCTTCAAAATCAAACCTTACAGCTGTAATAACAGGAAACTTTAGAGGAAGAACAAACCTAAAGAATAATTTGTCATGGGAAATAAAACCTCTTGAAATTAATCATTAATTAAGCATATAAATTTTCAAAATTTTTAAATGAAAATAAAAATCGTTTAATTAAATTGAGGTGTTTCTTATTTAGTGTTCAATGATACGCTATTTTGAATATTTATCTGTTTTCATTTGTTTAATATTTAAAACAAATTGAACTCAACTTTACAAATCGAACTTATCAAGCCAAACAAATCCGAAATGTTTGAATTGAAGAGTTACGAAAAATTTCGTGATACGGAAGATGTTAGATTTTTCGATATAAGTATAAACAACTCAAATTTTAGAGACCTAGTTATTCATAAAGGGCCTGCTGTAAGTCCTCCTAATGATAAAGAATTAGGCAGTTGGCAATTTTATATTCATCACAATCAAGAGGATAATCTCTTAGCTATATCAGGAGGTCGAACATTTTTTCTAGTTAACTTTGGCTGGGAATATCCTTTCTACAAAGTAAGACTAGAATCTTGTGGTTTAATATTGAAAATACCTAGAGGTACATACCATAGATCTGTTTCTGATAAAAATGGTTCTATAGTTTTAAATCAAGCGATAAGGGATAAAGAAGGCAGTGTTGAATCTGAGTTCAAAGTTACCAATAGTAAAGATAATAAAAAACTCCAAGATTGCATAACAAATCTCGAACCAAAATTTAAGATTTATAGTGTTAAATAACTTTAAAAACCATAGTCAAATTCTAAAATTAATTTAAATAATTATCTCACTAATATAAAATAAATATTATTGTAAACACTAAATATGAAACCTTTTAGCTTCTTGAAATATTTTTTATGTGTAACTTTTTCTTTTTTGATATTTTCAGCACCGGCTTTTGCAGGAGCCAATGTTGCGGTTAAAGGAGAGGGAGATGAAGTTCCCAGTTATGTAAGGTCTAACATAACTGGTTTTGATTTTCATGGAGAAGATCTTCATCTATCTTCAATAGCAGGAGCTGTAGCAAGAGATGCTGACTTTAGTGAAGTTGATCTTCACGGAACAACATTAACTTTATCTGACTTAAAAGGTTCTAATCTCAATGGAATTGATTTGACTGATACTCTCGCAGATAGAGTTAATTTCCAAAAAACCGATTTAAGAAATTCAATATTAATTAATATGATAGCCTCAGGTAGTAGTTTTGCTGGAGCTCAAATAGAGGGAGCAGATTTTTCTTACGCAATTCTTGATAGTGAAGACCAGAGGAACCTTTGCAAAATTGCAGAGGGAGTTAATCCCACTACGGGGATCTCAACAAGAGATAGTCTCGAATGTAATTAATTTGTTTAAATATTAAATATATTTCTTTTTACCATTTATATATTTGAAAATTTTTTGATCTTGGTCTACAAAAATAATCTCCCCATTTAATTTTGACTTTTTAAATTTTGAAAGTCTTGCCCTATGAATATTAGATTTTCTACTTATATTATCTTCATTGTCATAAATTCCAATATTAATATTAATATCTGGATCTGCTGAAGTTTTTTCATCATCTCTAGAAAAAATTTTATTAATATTTGATTCCTTGCTTAGAAATTTATTTTTAAATTTTAGTAAATTTTTATTCTTATTTTTATTTGAATTTATAATTTTATTAAAAATTAAAACAAAAACTAAAGCTAAGACAATGAAGAGAATATTCATTTAATTTTAATTTTAAAATCAAATCCTAAGTTGCTTTTAGTAGTCAGAATTTCTTTTTTTAAAATCCCGTATGTAAAAAGACCAGATAAAGTCTTTAAAGATTCAAAAATTAGGACAGAGACAAACAAGAAGAAAATAATAATTGAATCAACAAGAGCAATACTTCTTTTATTTAATAAATTATCCATAAAAATTTTTCTTAACAAAATTATTACTATTTTTAATATGGTCCAAAATGTTCGCTACAGTCTCTACCCATTATCTTAGCAAGATTTAAGCTATCTTCTATATCCCAATTTGAGGATAATCCATAAAGAATTCCTGCTGCGAAAGAATCTCCGCATCCATACGAATCAACCTTTATTTCTTTATTTTCTATAGCTTTATATCTGCCACCTGGAAAAATTATCCCTCCATTTTCACCTTCTGTTTTAATAACAAATTTTGGCTTTACTATTAATTCATTCAAAGAAAAAACTTCTCCTGGATCTAGATTACTTCCAATTAAGCCATCTAAAAATATCCTAGATTCATTAATAATATTTAAACCAACTCTGGGAGTTGTACATAATGTTTTGGCAATCCTTGATTTTTTAAATATTTCCTTATCGGCTGCAGTTATAAAAATTCCATCCATATTATTAAGAATATTCCAATCTAAATTATCTTTATGAGTTGGAGCTAATCTATTTCCAATAATTGTAATAGATCTTTCTCCTTCAGAGTCAATCACACTAAAACCTTTTCTTGTGGGTTTATTACGCCATGCAACATGTAATTTGATACCCATATTTTGAAGAATATTTAAACATTTTTTTCCATAAAAATCATTTCCTAAAGCTGTGAAAAAATGAACTTCACTATGAGTCATTTCCCTGAGTCTTTTTGCAATTACCGATCCTCCTCCAGCGGGATATTCTAGAGATTCTTTCGAATGAGAGATTAAACCCGGTTTTGGCAATTGGTCAACTTTAATGAAATTTATCCATTCAATATGGCCAATAACCGCAAACTTTAAATTCCCTTTTATAAATTTATAATCTTGGAATGAATTATTTTCTTCAACAATCATGTGGTTTTAAATACTATTATTAGGATAAATATTATTTGAGTATGAATTCACTAAATATATCAAAAGATAATAAACAATTACTTTCTTATATTTACTTATTCCTATCAATCCTTGGAGCAATTCTTCCAATGATGGCTAATTTTGATTTCGCTATGGAATATGGAAATAGTTTTGACATTAATAACTTTATTTCATTAGCAAATGCCAATCCAGCAGCTCAATCCATTTCTAGAGATCTTTTAGTGGGTGCAAGTGCAGTTTTTATTTGGATAGTAAATGAATCAAAAAAATTGAACATAAAAAACATGTGGATTGTATACTTTGGAACTTTTTTAATAGCATTTGCCTTCTCCGCTCCTTTTTTCTTATTTCTTAGAGAGAGAAGAATTATTGAAATAGAAAATAAATAAATATTACTTTTTTAAAAACTTTTAAAATAATTTTTTCAACATTATAGTAAACATTGAAATACAGAAAAAGAAAATAACTCCCCAAATTATCGATGCATAACCAAAAAGATCTAAAACTCGACCTGATATAAGGGGTCCAAAGAAATATCCCATTGCAAAACATTGGGACAAAAGTGCAAGCGCGTAACCTTTTTTATTTGAAGGCGCAATGCTAAAAACAACATCTGTAGATGTTGGAAGAAAGGAAGATATGCCTAAACTTATTAAAATTATTGCAATAAATACAAAATAAAAAGCCCAAATATTCAAATAACTAGAAATAAATAATAAGAGAGAAGCAAAAGCAAAGTTGATTAAACTAAATTTCAAACCAAATAGTTTTCCTTTTTTTGATATCCACGAACCAATCGGCCACTGTAAAATCAACAATAAAATCAACTGGAAAGAAATTATAAAACTAATAAGTTGATCGTTTAAGGCTTCTCTATAAACTCCACCTTTTACAAGATCAAGAGGTAATGTAACCTGAATCAAAGCGAGAGATGTAGTTATCAAAACTATTGATAAAACTATTGTGATAGTATTTTTATTCCAACTTTCTTGATGAAATTTAATAAGATCTAAAGCTTTATTTTGAGAGTTTTCTAAAGTTTTTTTTTATGGAATACTTATTTCTTAAAATTAAAAAAATAATTGTGAGCATACAAATAATATCGTTTATAAAAATCGATTTGAAATATAAAAAATTATTCATTAATCCACCAATAAATACTCCTAGAAATATGCCCAAAGCCTCAGAACTTCTTACGAGAGCATAAGCTTTTCTAGTATCAATTGGATTACAAAAATATGGGACTACATACTCAGCAGTAGGCCAATATATACCTGCAGCCGCTCCAATTAAAGCTTGCCCAATTATATAAAAGTAAGTATCTTTAGAAATAATTAGAAAGCATCCTGCAGCAATACTAATCAATGAAGAAATAACAAAAGGATTGTGAATTTTGCCTCCTTTATTTAAATAATTACCTGTAGATAGTCTTGTTAAAGTTCCTATAATTGCTGATATCGTAAAACCTAGACCAATTTCAGTCGCTGACAAACCAATATTATTAAAAATAAGGGATGTTAAGTAAATTACACCACCTGCTCCAAATGAAGCAAAAAATCTTATTTTAGTAATTAACCTTAAATGAAAGGGAAATTGACTCCACCAAAGTTTATTAATTAGAAATTTATTCGGGTTCACAACAATTGAAATTAATTTTTGTACTTTTTATAAGTTTCTTTAGTTTTTATACAGCTAATAGTTCAAAAGCTGCTGAAAAGATAAATATTAAGTTCGAGGAAATGTCTATTCCTTTTACTATAGATCAATTATCTAACTTAGAAAGTTATAAGAACGATTCTACAGAAGTAATAGATTGGTTTAAGAAAAATGGATTTTATAAATTGTTTGATATATCAAAATTCTTGGATTTCCCATTGTTTAAAGAGGAAAGTTTAAACAGACAAGTATTTAGAAGTTGGATAGGTAGAAAGATTCTTTCAGAATTAAGTAATACGATCTTAGTTCCTAATGACAAGGACGGTATTGAGATTTTTAATACAATAGAAGGTTTGTTGGAAGTCAAAAAGGAAGTGTCA
>QCTP01000020.1 GCA_003211115.1 Prochlorococcus sp. AG-673-M19 | reverse complement strand
TTTGATCAACTGGAAAGAAACTTACTACGCACAGATCCACAATTAGATTATTTTGATCAAAGAAGTAATTTATTATTACCTTTATTGGCAAAAGGCAATTATAAAGAGTTTTTAGCGAACTTATTAGAAAATACAAGATTAAGTATTCAACCAAAAATTACTGGTTGCGCTATTGCAATTAAATATATTAATGGCAAGTTTAATAAAGCCATTACAAGAAAAGGATTTGATGTCTCAACTAAGATTAAAAAGATTAAAGATGTCCCCAGTAGCATTCCTATCCAACGAAATTTTCAAGTTAGAGGTGAGCTTTACTCCCCAAACGAAACTCCCTATTTTTCCAAAAAACTTACAAGTGAATTCCTCAACAATAAAAAAGGGATTACAGAAAGTTTCAGCTTTTGCTGTTTCCAAATACTTAATGGAAGACTTAACCAGTATGAAACCCTTAACTATCTTAAAAAATGTGGTTTTATCACCCCAGAAAGTTATTTCACAAATTTCACAAGCCAAGTCGAGTTATTTAAAAAAAGATGGCTAGATGAAAAAATATTTTCAAAATATCCAACTGATGGGATTGTTATCAAAATAAATAGCAGAAAATTGCAACTGCTTAGAGAAACAAATTTTTCAAAATATAGTGAATGGCAATACGCAATTAACAAATAAATTTGATTCTGATAAATAAGAATTAATATAAATTATTAATTAATTAAAAAAATTAGTGCGTATGAAAAATACTCACGAAATCTTTCATAAGTATTTACCATAAGGATCCAAGACAATTTTATTATTAACAAAGTATCAAAAAATTTAGTAAGATTTCAGAAAATGATTTCCACCATTTATAAAAATAAAAGCAATAATTGGACTACTTCAGATATTCCTAATTTAGAGGGCAAAACAGTTTTAATTACTGGTGCAAATAGTGGCCTCGGATTTTATTCAGCAAAAGCTCTAGCAGAAAAAAATGCATATGTTGTACTTGCTTGCAGAACTTTAAAAAAAGCCAATTCAGCAATAGACAAATTAAAGTCACTCTATCCTGAAGGTAAATTTTCACCTTTAGAATTAGATCTAGCAGATTTAAATAATGTAAGCGAAATAGGATCAAAGTTTTCTAACGATTTTGAAAACTTAGACTTGCTAATTAACAATGCCGGAATAATGCATCCTCCAAAAACATTAAGTGCACAAGGTTTTGAAATACAGTTTGCGGTCAACCACTTAGCACATATGCTTTTGACATTAAAATTACTTCCATTAATTGAAAAAAATGAAAAATCTAGAATAGTAACAGTTACTTCTGGGGCTCAGTTCTTTGGAAAAGTTGGATGGAATAATCTAAAAGCAGAAAATTACTATAATAAATGGGAATCATATGCTAATAGTAAATTAGCTAATGTGATGTTCGCTTTAGAGTTAAATGAACAACTTGAGCAAAAAAATATTTTATCTTTAGCAGCACATCCAGGAATCGCTAAAACAAATCTTTTTTCTGCTCAGAAACCAAAGCCAAGTCCATTAGAAACTTTCTCTTTAGAATTATTCAGCCCTATTTTCCAATCAGCAGAGATGGGGGCTTTACCTCAGTTATTTGCCGCTTCTTCTCCTGAGGCAAAAGGCGGAGAACATTATGGGCCTAAATTCAATTTCAGAGGTCATCCTAAATTATCTCCAACTTCACCATTTGCTCAAAACAAAAAAGAAAGAAAAAATCTATGGGAAAAGAGTATGGCGATAATTAAAAATTTTTTATGAGTTTTTTTGTCTTATTAACTTTAAAAAATACTTTAAAATATGCAACTCACTTTCTGAAAGTTTCATAAATTCATTCAGGGCCAGATAGTTTTCTAAATCAAATTCTTTGGCTATTTTTAAAAATTCATCATGATTCTTATTTACAAATCTTTCTGCAATCTGTGATGGAGATAAACCACTTTCAAGTAAATTACCTGGAGCATATTCCTCCCAATTTTTATAAAACCAAGAAAACCATAATTCCGTAATATTATCTTTCATTTATTAAATTAATTTGGATATTTACTTTTTGATCTAGGAAATAATAATAAACCAGAAATTATTGCAGTAATTGTTAGAAAACCTACAACAGGAGTATATAAAGGTTGTAAATTTATAAAGAAAAAATTACCTGTATGAATTTTAATAAGCCAAAATAAATCTAACCCAAAATATTGAAATAAAGAATATAAGCTACCGCTAATAACAGTAATAAATAATGGCAATACTGCTACAAGAGTCAAACGTCTATGAAGTTTTTTTGTTTTAGTTCCTAACATTATTATTTTTTTCTTAGATATTTATGCAATTCTTTTTCACTATGACAAGGCATCCACATTTCTTTTAATTTAAATGTTCCACTACAGCCAAGTTTTTTAGCTTTTTCTTTAGCTTCACTTTCAGTCAAATAGTTACCTCGTAGATGAGCCTTTGATTCAATATCAATCAGATTAAATCCAAAAACAATTAAAAAGACATTTATTAATTTTAATTTAGAAATTAAATTAGTTTTTAAAGAATTTTTCATAATTAAATAGACTAATTAGTTTCTTCTTCACAATTTAATTATAAATTTAATGTCAGTTAAAAATAATTCAAAAAAAGAAGAAAAAATTAATTTTGTAGTTGGGTTAGGAAGATCTGGATTTTGGGCTGCAAAGTTTTTAAGAAGTATGGGAAAAAAAGTTATAGTTTGGGAAAGTAAAGAGAATAAAGAACTTTTAGAAAAAAAAGAAGTACTAAAAAAACAAGATATATCTGTTTATTTGGATAAACAATTTTTATTTAATGAGTTCTCTCATTGTCTTAATCAAATTGAATCTGTTGTTGTAAGCCCAACTATACCGATTGATCATCAAACAATAATCAAACTAAAACAAAAAGGGATTTTGGTAATCGGAGAAATAAATATTGCATGGGAAAGTTTGAAAGACATAAATTGGATTGGAATTACGGGCACTAACGGAAAAACAACAGTTACACATTTATTAAGTCATATACTTAGCAAGAATAAATTATTTGCTCCATTTGCTGGCAATATTGGGACACCATTATGCAAAATTGCTTACGGGAAAAACAACAAAAAAATTGATTGGTTAGTAGCTGAATTAAGCAGTTATCAAATAGAAGTAGCGCCTTACATTAAACCTAAAATTGGAATTTGGACAACATTAACGGCAGATCATTTGGACAGGCACAAAAACATTGAAAATTATTTCAAGATTAAAAATAACTTACTAAAACAATCAGAATTTAAAATTTATAATTATGACGATAGATATTTAAGAAAAAATTTCAAAACTCTTTCAAATGGGATTTGGATAACAACCAATTCTAATGAATTAGACGTAAGACATTGTGATTACTGGATAAATAATGAAAACTTTATTATAGAAAGACGAAAAAAGTTATTTAATTTAAATCACTTTAAATTGAAAGGAAATCATAATGCTCAGAATTTATTATTAGCTGTAGCAGCTGCAAGAAAAATTGGATTATCCCCTGAGGAAATAAAAGATTCTCTAAGTAGTTATAAACAACTCCCGCATAGACTTGAGACAATTCACCAAAACAATAAATTAGAAATAATCAATGATAGCAAGGCAACTAATTTTGACTCTTCAATAGCTGGAATAAACGCAATTAAAGGTAATCCCATAATAATATCTGGGGGCAGGTTAAAAAGTGGTAATGCTAATCAGTGGGTAAAGACTATTAATAAAAAAGCACAAGCCGTATTTCTTTTTGGTGAAAGCTCGCAAACTTTAAAAATATTACTCCTTGATGGAGGATTTAAGAGAGATTTATTGACTTTTAAAGATCTTTCAGAAGTTATAGATTATTCATATATTTATTTAAAAAATAAGCAAGCCGAGACGTTATTATTTTCCCCTTCATGTTCAAGTTTTGATCAATTTAGAGACTATGAGGAAAGAGGAGATGTTTTTAAAGAATTAATTCATAAGAAATTCAATCTAACGGTTTCTAAAAATTAACTTATTCTTATTACCAGGTCGGTCATTACAACCAATTCACTACTAGCAAATTATCCCTTAATTAGTTACATTTACATTATCAATTTGTACCAAACATGAGTGAATCTAACAATTTACCTCAAGCAATAAGTCATAAAAAATTAACTTATTTGATGCTACATGCTCAAAAAGAACTACATGCCTCGAATGACACTATAAATACTAATGATTTAGAAAAAATAGAATTTGATGAATTAATAAACAATTGGGAAATAGTAACCAAAGATGTTATCAAAACAATCTCTAAGAGAGAAAAGAACTTATTAAAAGATAAATCTTCTAATTCTTTAATGGCATTAGGTGCAATGGAAGTTCACCTTAATATGGCATTGCAAGCTTTAAATGCATTTAACAAAGAATCCCAAGATTAAATTACTATATATTTGGCATAGAAAATAAAAGAAGATCGACCTCTGTATCAGATTCAATTTTAATATCACTAACATCAGAAATTTCAAAGCCCAAGCCATCTCCCGAAGAAAGATATTTATTTGATTTATTATTTTTATCTCTTATCAATAAATCACCTTCTATTATTTGAATCCAATTAAAATTTTTTATTTCCGAAGGCAAATACTTTTTGTTTAAACGATTATATTTACATCGCCATATAGAAATATCTTGATTAATACAAAGTAAGGACTTGTTTTTTTTTAAAGAATCAATAATCAGATTATTGCCAGATATATTCTTAATTGACATTTGATGATAAGAGGGCTTGAGATTTTTAACATCCGGATATATCCATATTTGAAACAATTTACAGTCAATATCCTTTTCATTTTTCTCACTATGAGAAATTCCTGTTCCTGCAGACATGACCTGTACTTCATCTTCACAAATTATTCCTAAGTTATTCAATGAATCTCTATGAGTAATTTCACCTTTTATAACAATTGTGACTATCTCCATATTTGAATGAGAGTGATAGCTAAAGCCTGAATTAGGAGAAATTATATCTTCATTAATTACTCTAATTTTTCCAAAATTATCCCATAATTTATCACTATGTTCAGCGAAAGAAAATGAGTGCTTTGAATCAAGCCATGCTCTATTTGATTTAAACCTTTCATTCGATTTTCTTAATTTGAGAATATTTAGAACCATTAAAATCTTTTATCAATATTCTACAAAATATTTATTTATATCATTGTAGGAATTCAATGATTATCAAAATGGCCAAACTCAAAAAAACAGAAGACCTTATTTTATAGTTTTATTTTACTTTGTGCCTTTGTTGCTTTATTAATTATTTTTTTTGCCTCTTCTCTAGACAAACAGTTTTCTGCTTTTACATTTAAATTTTTTAGCTTTTGGATTTGCTTGGAGATTTTCATCTCTTTCCTTTATTAATAATTAAAAATTAGCATATTTATAAAATAATAGCTCTAGTGTTTTTTAAACTTCGATTAATTTTATAATAATTCAACCTGTAGAACAGAATTATCGGAACAATATAAAGGGTGTATAGGATTTTCTTTTTTTGTTTTTTTTATAAACAGAGGACCTAATGGATTGACAAAATTATTTTTTTTTGTTGTATAAAAATTCATTATCTTTTTAGAAATTTTTTGATTCCTTTTGAGAAAGGTCCCATTATTACCCCAGCCCATCCAAAGATCACAATTATTATTTTCAGACCAATATTTCAAGTTTTTATTTATAAACCTATTATTTAAATAGCCAACAGGTTTTTTATGGATTAATAATTTATCGGGAGTTCTAGAAATTAAAGCGAAAAGATTTATTATTTTAAGTCTTCCATAATCATAGTTTGTACAAATTTTGATTATTTTCTTAGTTGTATTATCAATATAATTAGAATCTGAAAGAGAGGGATTAAGACCTACAAAAATTATTTCTTTTTTTGATTTAGAAATTTTAAAACTTAAGCTCCATCTATACTCTTTACTTTTACTTATCAAACAATTTCTTTCGTAAAAAAAATGCTTCAACCTAAACCTACTCCTCTAGCCATTAAAGTTGCAAAGAGCGGGATGGTTGCAAAACCAATCAGTTCAGTTGTGATAATGAATTTAAACCTTTTAACAAGATTTTCAGATATTTCTGGTAATTTATTTTTACTCAATGGTATCGCCCATAATATATAAGTTGTTGTTGGGTATAAGGACAATAATCCTACGACAATATATAAAGAAACTTTAATCCAAAATATTGGATTTTCTGTATAAAATTCACCCCCTTGTCCGAAATATCTAACTCTTAAAATACCTGTAACCAATATTGCAACCCCTGCTAAACCATAAATAATATCTGCAATAACCATTGATATAGTTTGATTTCTATTAAGATCAACATTTAAAGTCAACCTTTCAAATAAAAGGGATCCGAAGCAGAGTATTATCCCCAAATAATGGATATAAGCGACTATTGCACTTTTAGCTATCTCACCAGTAAATAAAGTTCCTATTAACATTTGTAAGTCAAAATTTATACAATACTAGCTGTTTAAATATATATTCGTCCAAAAATACTTTCAGTTGAAGGGTAAATTTTAGATTTTAAGATTCTAAGAACCTTTTCTGCCCCTCCTGAAAAGAGTCTTTTTTGTTCCATACCTCTACTACATCTGGGAAATGCTTTTCCATGCACATATCACAAACTCCATGACTAAATCTGATATCACTTACTTTCGAAAGATATTTTTCTAAATGCATCCAATCACCATCTTTATTTTTTACTTCCCTGCAATAAGAACAGACTGACAATATACCTTCCTGTTTATGTAAAGTAGACAATGCCTCTAATAAATTTAGAGATTTTTTTCTCAACTCTAAGAACGAAACTATTTGCTTGGATAATAATTCCATTACATTAAATTGTTTAGGGGAAAGATTACCCGGTTTCCTATCAATCACACATAGAGTTCCAAGTTTATTACCATCTCTATTTCTTAAAGGGAACCCAGCATAAAACCTTATTTTAGGGTCATTAGTTACCAAAGGATTATTGATGAATCTTTCATCCTGATAAGCATCTTTAATAATTAGTGGACTATTTTCTCTTATCGCATGCGTACAAAATGACCAATCCCTCGGTGTCTCTTGAATTTCAAGGCCCACTTTTGACTTAAACCATTGCTTATCTCTATCAACTAAAGTCATTAAAGATATTGGGACATCACATGTGGAAGCTGCTATTTTTGTAATGTCGTCATAACATGATTCTGGTTTAGTTCCCAATATCCGATATTCGGCTAATGCTTTTAACCTTTTTTCTTCTTCTTCCTGTTTAGGAATTAGATTTTGCATTATTCTTTTTCAGTTTTTCAACTTTAAAATTATTCTCTGGTTAAAAACCTTTTTCCTTTTAATACTTAATAAAAAAAAGATAAACTTATTGATTTGTTACTTTATAAATAATTTTGAAACTGCTTTTCCTGCAAGCCATCCACTAGTCCAACAATGTTGAAAATTGAACCCCCCAGTAATTCCATCAACATTTAGAATCTCCCCAGAAAAAAATAAACCTGGGCATATTAAACTTTCCATACTTTTAAAATCAACTTCATTAATTGACACTCCCCCTGAGGTGACAAATTCCTCTCCAAACGGGCCTTTGCTAAAAATCATATATTTATCTTTTAAGAGACTATTTATCATTATCTCTCTTTCATTAGCAAGTAGATCTGCCCACTTCTTATCCTTATTAATTTTCATTTTATTTAATAAAAATAACCACAACCTTTTAGTTAACACTGGGAGGGGTCTTAAATTAATTAAGTTTAATTTACCATTATTTAATTTAAGATTATTTATTTTTTCTTTTAACTCCTCATATTCCAAGTCTGACCATTTAATTATTAATTTACATTTATATTTTTGTTCAAATAACTCTCTTGCAGCTATTGAAGAGAGCTTTAAAACAGCAGGGCCGCTAAACCCCCAATGAGTTATTAGCAAATCTCCCCTATTTTTAAAAGACTTATTATTTAGTTGAATTTCAAGATCTATATTCTTAATTGAAACTCCACTACACTCATTCAACTTACTTTCTTTAGTAGTAAAAGTAAAAAGGGATGGAACAGTTTTTACTATGCTATGACCAATGCTTTTAGCTAATTTATGTCCACTAGGATGGCCACCAGTAGAAAGAACTATATTTTTTGCAATTATCGAATCTTTCTCACTATTAATAAGATTAAAAAAGTTATCTGGGGTTTTAAAAATCTCTTTTACAAAAAATTTAGTTGATATCTCTACACCTTTAATGATTGCATTTTTTTTTAAGCAACTTATTACATCTAAAGATGAATCAGATATTGGGAATACTCTATTATCATCCTCAATCTTTAATTTTAATCCTCTTTTCTCAAACCAATCAAATACATCTCCAGCAGCAAAACGATTAAATGACTCTAAAAGCTTAATTCCACCTCGAGGATAATTTTCTGCCAACTCATTAGGTATCCATGACGCATTTGTTACATTGCATCTACCTCCCCCACTGATTCTTACTTTCTCCATAAGTTTTGCAGAACCCTCAAGAATTATTATTCTTTTAACTCCATTTTCGGCGGCGGTTACTGCTGTCATAAAACCTGCTGCTCCACCACCAACTACTACTAAATCGAAAGGGATCAAAAATGTAAGTGCTCAATTTTTCCTTATTTTGATAATAGCAATTCAATTTATTAAAAAAAGAAACGATTTCAGATGAAAATTTCTAAGCTCAAACTAAATTAATTTGAAATCGTGAGAATTATCAGTAAATATTTTTTGAAGTTTATGGTTTATATGCACATAACTATTTTTTATACATTATTTTAGTTAAATGGTTATTTTATTTTCCTACGTCAAATATTCCGAAGCCAGCTTTCCAATGACGAGTCAATATACGGCTCTTCTACTCATAACTACAATTATTTGGATATTACTTTGGATTGGATATAGACAAAATAAAATAAATGATGAAATAAAAAAGAAAGAGAAAGAAGAAAGAATTAATGAAAAAACAGAGCGGAAAAGAAAGTTAGAAAGTTTATATCCAAATAGAAAAAGTAATTATTAAAAAATTATAATTAAAGATTAAAAAATTTTTTTAAATAGATATAACTTTAGATTTGCTTTTAAATTCACTTCTCACTTTAATAAGCTTTGAAATTTCTTGATTAAGTTCTTTTTCAGATTTAAAGCCTAAAACATCAAATGGCTCAAGACCTAATGAAAGTTCGTATTTATTAATTATGTTCATTAATATTTATAGAGTTAATTCATTATTAAATCTTTTATTAAATAAAGTAATTACTTAGTGATAGATTCAACATATTAGTTGATGCAATTGGATATAAGAAAAAAAGTATTTACTTCCTTATAAATTCTCACCTATTTACTCTATTTGTAATCATCTTATTTATTATAAGTATTAAACCTTATGTAATTCTTTTTGTAATCAGTCTCTATTGGTTTCATGGAGACTTTATATTGTTTAAATACAAATACCAAATTTAAATATCATGGAAACTAATAAATTAAAGTCCTTAATACAATATCTTCCAGGCTTTCTGATTCTTATATACGTATTCTTTTTAGGAGTAACACAATTTATAAAGTAAAAATTTTTAAAAATTATTAATTTTGATTGGAATAATTTCTGCTTTTGGGGCAGCTATATCTTGGACTTATGCATGCTTTATATGGCGATCTCAGACTGAAAAATATAAATCGATAGACATTAACTTAGTAAAAAATGTAATTGCATTTCTAATTTTTCTACCAGCATTTATCAACATTAATGTTTTAACTGATTTAAAAACTTTATTGATTCTTTTGCTCAGTGGAGTTGTAGGAATAGGTTTAGGAGATACTTTTTATATAAAGTCATTACAAGTAATTGGGACAAGAAGAACTCTATCTATAGAAACATTATCCCCACTGTTAGCCGCATTATCTGGTGAACTATTTATTAATGAAAATTTAGCACTTAGATCTTATATAGGGATAGTCATTATATCCATTTCACTTTTCATTCTCCTTAGGCAAAGAACTAATCATTTAGTAAATAATCTAACCAATATTACAGAAGAAAATAATTTAAAAATTTTTATATTTCCTCTTTTATCAGTCTTATGTGCAGTTTTAGGAGGTCTTTTATCTCGAATAGTCTTTTTAGAAAGAGATTTATCTCCTTTCCAAACAACAGAGATCAGGTTACTTGGTGCAATAATATTTTTAATAACAATAAAAAATTTTAGAGTTAATTTCTTCTTGAAAAGATTAGATAAAAATGCTCAAAAAAGATTTTTACTCTCAATATTTTTAGGAACAAATTTAGGAATATTGCTACAACAAATTGTTTTCAAGACTCTTCCTTTAGGTATAGGGTGGACTTTACTTAGTACATCTCCAGTAATTTCTCTTTTTTTCGCAACAAAAGAAGAAGGGAAAATAACAAAAGGGATCATATTTTTTACAACTTTATTATTTTTAGGTTTATGTTTAATAATTTTATAAAATAAATCTATGTAATAAATACTCATGTTATTAAAAAAAACAATAAATAAAATTATTTTAGAAACGTTTTCAATATGAGAATCTTAAAGAAAAAAAGACTTGGTATTTTTGAAGTATATTTAATTTTCTTATCATGTATTTATGTTGGCTTTTTAGGTTATAAGTCCTTATTAAATACATTTTTTACCTAAGTTAGTTTATTTTTTGAGCCGACTTTACCAAGTGACCTCCATCTTGATCATCATCATCACTTGAAGCGAAAAACAAGCAATATATTCCTAGTGATGCTATTGATATTGAAATAGAGAGTGCTGAGAGCTCGTCCATTAATAAAAGAATTTATTAAATTTTAATAGAAAAATTGATAAAAGTTTGTAAATTAATTAACAATCTTCAAATATAATTTGAATTGACAACTTATTTATAATAATTCTAATAAGTAAGTTTAATGGTGAAAGTTATTATCAAATCGCCGTGCAGCGCTAGTGTAATTATCCAGTATGGAATAAAAAATTGGCCTATTTGGGAATGTGCACCAAGCAATTTCCCTTGCAATTACAATGAGAAAGAAATTTGTTTAATAATTGAAGGAGAAGCAAATATTAAGACTGAGGCAGGAGAGAGTTACTTTATTAAATCAGGAGACTTAGTTGAATTTCCTGAAGGATTTTCTTGTGAATGGCAAATAATTAAAAGTATAAAAAAACACTTTAGAGTAGGAGACTAGTTTTAGAAAAGTTTTCTCTTTATTAATTAACCAAGTTTGATTAATAAGCTACTATTAATTAGTAAATTACTCGTAAAACATATATTTTATGACTTTCACTGATAATGAATATTTGGAAGTTATCCAAAAAAACGAAAACGTCAAACAAGCATTCGAAACGATAAAACAAACATGTATTAATTTACAAAAACAAACTAATTGCCCAGAAGAAGATATCGCAAACTTTCTTATATTTATCTCTAAACAATGGAATAATTAATAATTTAAAAATCTTCCTAGAAGATTTTTATAATTAAAAATATTTTTAATATTATTTATCAGTTTTTACAGTATCAAAATCATTTTTAGGACCTGTATTAATACTTGATGTTCCCTTAGCAGCTGACACAAAGAAAAAGAACCCTACTATTCCAGAAATACCAAAAATTGCAGCTAAAGGGTCAAAAGTAAAAGAGAACATAAAAAACTATAAAATCAAAATAAATAATAGTTTTTGAATTCGAATTAGACAATTATTGTTAAGTAACATAAGTTACATGAGCATATCTCAATAAGTCAAAAAAATTTTTTCATCGAAATTTATTAACTAAGAAACTTATATTTAGACTCCAAATAAGAAGAAATTTTTAAATTGAACTATCCTCAAACCCTAATGCATAACAGGTGTAAATCTTTATTTTCATGTATTTTTCACAAAAATCAGACCATAACAATAATCAAAATATCCACAATTTCTATTTTTTTTCCTTATTGTAATAATATGACAGAAATTTATTCGACAACATCTTCAGTTAGTCCATTAACAGCTATTCTGTGGTGTTTCTATCCTGTAGCTTTATTAATTTTGGTTGAATTATTCTTAGGTGGTGGATTCGATGATGATAATGATGATCAGGATGGTGGAATGATGATCCCAGCATATTCAAATGCTAAAAATTAATTTTATAATATAAATCATAGGAAATATTTTTTTAACTATTTCAATTTTAAATAAAATTGATAATACGTTTTTTTCATTAGTTTTATTAACCTTTTTTATTTGCATATTTCTCTCTTGGTTAGTAATCAAGACTCTTAAAGAAGGTAAAGAGGCTTTAGAAGAAATGAGGAGAGATATCAAATAAATATCATTTTTTTTTTCAGGTCTTAATAAGTAAATTAGAAAAAAACTTCAATATATTTTAAATAGTTAAATGTTATATTTTAAGTTAGTTAGAAATTACTTATTATTGGATTAATATTTTTGTTTTAGTAAATTTTTCCTGAAAAATTCTTAAAATGCATCTTAATTCATTACTTTATATATTTTCTTTAACTTTATTTATTTATATCATGGCTCTATTTTGGAGAGACCTCCCTAATCAAAAGAAAAAGTAAAAGATAATTATTATTAATATAGTTGCCTATACAAATAAATTTAGTTATTAATTTAATAATGTTTCTATTAATTTTATATTCATGCAAATTGAGTCTTCGAAGAATTCAAAAGAAAAGGATTTTTCTCAGTCATTGAAAATTGAAAAAGAAAGTATTATTTGTAAGGACGGTTTCTGTACATTACCAAGTCAAAATGAGAATCCAAGCATCCAAAAAAATAAAGTGAATATATTCGATCCTATTTAATTTTAAGAGACATATATATTCAGTAAATCACTTAATCAAATACTCTCTAAAAAAAAGTTTATTCCGTTAATAATATTTATATAGCTAATGTACAAGAATTTTTTTAATGCCTATAAAGAATTTTGGCTTAAAGCTACAAATTTTAATGGTAAGACCACTAGATCAGATTGGTGGTTGGTCCAATTGGCTAATATCATTATATCTATAATTACTATTCCAATACTTTTAAGAACATTTGGTTTTAATGTTTATGGAATTATATGTATTCTACCTCAAATAACAATGGATATTAGAAGGTTAAGGGACTTCGGAAAAAACTGGAAGTGGATATTTATAAATTTAATCCCAATTTTTGGATGGATTATATGGTTCATATGGCTTGGATTCGGGAAGTCCGGCAATGGAAAATCAAAATTTATTTAACTATTTAAAATTTAACCAAGGGAATCTAAATCTCTACGATAGTGAACTAATTTTTCATTATCAATTGAACTATTTGCTTTTGAATTTCTACTCAAATTTTTTTTTAAATTAAGAATAGAGAAGGAACTAATTAAGTTTTTCATATCGTTAAATGTTTCTTATAACCTAATAAATAGATAGTCAGCATTGTGCTTAATTTTTATGTTTTAACCGAACATTATGGTTCATTAACCCGTACTAAAAAATTTTAGCGATTTATTAAGTTAATTTTTTTATCTACTTTTTTACTTTTATACTTTTTTACTTTTTTTAAAATCTACAAAAGTTACCTTATTTCTAAACTCTAATTGTTTTTTTAATATTCTAAATACATGCCATTCACATTCAGTTAACTTTTGAAATTGATCTAGAGTATCTTTATCCTCTTCATCAAACTTATCAAAAATATCTGATATGCCCATTCTATTAATTTCAATGAATTTCTCTGCTACATCTTCAGGATTTTGACCTGAGGCAAAATCTATAAAAGCCTCAAAAGAATTAAATTTTCTATTCAGCCAATTAAACCATAATTCCGAATCATTATTATTTTCATCTCTAACTATTTTTTTCATTAATAGGTTATTAACTACATTAATGATTGTTGTTCATGCTCTATTTGGCACCTGTACAATTACTCATATTTCTATCTAAAAGGATTAAAAAAAATAATTTTTTAGGTAATTTTTTTTTTTTAAATATAAAGAGGCTATTTCTAACTTCTTTATAGAATAAATCCCTAAATATTAGGTATTTATATTACACGATTCAAATCCAAGAAAAGCTAAAATGTTGATTTATTGAACCAATGCTTTCTATCCCATTCTACGATTTCCCCTCATCCCCCTTATTAATAATTGGAGCACTTGGGATTGTAGTAGCAATAGCAGTATTTTTTCTATCTTATCAAAAATACTTTAACTCACCTTTTAATAAAGAACTTCAACAAAAGAAAAAATCTTTATTAAAAGAAAAGCAAGAACTTAATGAAAGATTGCAGAAAATAGATCAAGATTTAAAAAATTTATAAATAGATTAAAAACTACTTTTGAAGAAAAATGTTTTAGTTAATTAAAAAAAATAAGGTTTCGAATTCAAGATTTTAAGTTTTTATACGAAAAATATGAATTATAAGAAGTTATGGATAAGCAACACCTTATAGAATTAATCTCTAGTAGTCTGATTTATGAAAATCAGAATTTTCAGTCAAGAGAAAGTTCTACCGAAATCATGAATTATTTAAACAGATTAAATCTAGATCAATTAAGAACAATGTCTAAAGAATTTATTCTTTAGTCTTTAAAACCTATTAAACTTCAATATTTCTTTTGAAATCTAGACTTAGAATATAAATGTAATACATATATAATATTTTTCAAGAAAAAGCCTTCATATTGCATATTTAAAAAATATCGCTTTATATTAAGCTGTTATGAAAATACAAAAGATTTACTAATTATGACAATTTTCATTGGTAATTTATCATGGGAGACTGAAGTAGAAGACCTAAAAGATCTCTTCAATACTTATGGTGAAGTCAGAAAATGTACAATTCCTTTGGATAGAGATTCAGGAAGAAAAAGAGGTTTTGGCTTTGTAGAAATGATTAACAAAAGCGCAGAAAAAAATGCTATTGATGATTTACAAGATGTTGAATGGATGGGAAGAGAAATAAGAGTTTATGAAGCTGACCAAAGAGATCGTTCTCCTATGAAAAATAAACGACATAACAATAAAAAAATTAATAACCAATATTAGATTCTTCAATAATATGTGTTAAAAAATAAATTTTCTGAAAACTTTATAAATAAAGAATTTTTTAGAGTTTTTTGTAAAAGCTTATGAACCATAATAAAATTAAGCGTGCTATGAAATTATTTTGGAAAAGGTTTTAGTTACTGGAGCATCTGGGTTTATTGCAAGTCACTGCATAAATGAGCTATTAAATGCAGGTTATGCCGTCAAAGGATCTCTAAGAAATATGAGAAGAGAAGATGAAGTAAGAAAATCTCTTAAAAAAGATTCAGAGAATCATAAACTGGAATTTTATAAACTTGACCTTTTAGATGATGAGGGTTGGGATAAGGCTGCCTTTGATTGTGATTACCTTCTTCATATCGCATCTCCTTTCACAATTGAAGAGCCAAAAAAGGAATCTTTTCTTATCAAACCTGCACTAGAGGGAACTTTGAGGGCTTTAAATGCGGCAAAAAATTCCTCTAAAGTTAAGAAAGTTGTTCTAACTTCTTCTATGGCTGCAATTGCCTATGGCCATGATAAACAGTTATGCAAACCCGAAGACTGGACAGATACAACAAAAGATGTTGGGGCTTATGTAAAAAGTAAAACGATTGCTGAGAAAGCGGCATGGAAATTTATTCATAGCGAGAATGAACCTTCTTTTTCAATGACAACAATTCATCCTGGAATGGTATTTGGCCCTCTGCTGAGTGAAGATACAGATGGTGCTTCGGCAGAACTTCTTTCAAAAATGATTAATGGTAAATTCCCCGCTCTCCCAGATGCATATTTTACTGTCGTAGATGTTAGAGATGTCGCCAAGTTACATGTTGAATCTTTAAGAAATAAAAAAAGTGATAATAAAAGGATAATCACGACTTCTCCTCAAGGGATCAATATTATGGAAATTTCAAATATTTTAAGAAAAAATGGCTATAAAAAGGCACCGCAAAACTTTATCCCTACAAAAATGATAAATTCTCTAGCACCATTTAATAAAGAGATGAAAAGTATGGCTGCCATGGTAAATAGGGGATCTTACGGCGCTGATATTACAGAAACTATTTCTATATTCAATTGGGAACCAATTTCTTTAGAAAAAACCTTAATAGATATGTGTAATTCCTTAAAACAAATTTCAATCAAATGAAGCAATATTAAAGTTATGAATAGAGTTTTCCTATATCTGCAAATTCATTATTCTTCCACGATAAATTCTAACTCGATTATCCTTAAGGTACAAAAATAGTGAAAAAAATATATGAATAGAATCAATAGATCCGAATTTTTAATAAAGCCATTTCTAAAAAGAAGCAACTATAGAGCATCTTATCAGTTAATTATTACTATCATACCTATAATCTCTTTATGGTTACTAGTATCTAAGATCGTATATTCTCCTCTTTTCCAAATTACAAAAGGGTTATTGTTAATCCCTATTATTATTCTTCTTACCCTCTTATCTTCAAGAACATTTTCATTAATGCATGATTGTGGACATAATTCCCTATTTGAGAAACGTTCTTTGAACAAATTATTTGGTTTTTTTCTGGGATTATTAAATGGGATACCTCATAAACCTTGGGCTAATGACCATGCATTTCACCATAGAAATAATGGTAATTGGGAAGTCTACAAAGGTCCAGTAGATGTTTTAAGCCTAGAAGATTATGAGTCTCTAAATAAAAGAGAAAAAATTATTTACAAGATAAGCAGACATTGGTTAATGCTTTTCCCAGGTGGTTTCTTTTATTTAGTTATTAAAGCTCGATTAGGATTAATTTTAATTATTTTTAATTTTATTAAATCTTTAATAAAAGAAAGTTTTAATAAAATTAAAAAAAGAAATTTTCTAGAACTATTAAAAATTGAATCGAGAATTAAACCTCCTTTCTCTGACTATAGAGATAACTTTGATGAATTATTTGATCTAATAGCAAACAATCTTATTGTTATAAGTGGATGGATAATTATGTGTAAATGGCTAGGAACTATTTTTTTCTTAACTTTTTACTCACTAATATTAACTTTTTCAGCAGCAATATTTATATGTATTTTTTTCATACAACATAACTTTGAAAATGCATATGCAAGTAGTACAAAAAACTGGGAAATTGTTGATGGAGCTATTTATGGGAGCAGCAATCTAGATATCCCAAATTGGTTAAATTGGTTTTTAGCTGATATCTCATTTCATAGCATTCATCACCTTTCTGAAAGAATTCCTAATTACAATTTAAGAGCTTGTCACAAAGCAAATTTACATTTGCTACAAAAATCAAAAGTTCTCAAATTAAGTGACTTCCCAAATTGCTTTAAATATATTATTTGGGACAGCCAGAAAGAAAATCTAGTTCCAATTAATTAAATGCTAGCTAAATCTTCTTCGCATTTTCCTTTTTAGAGGCATACTACTGTAAGCATGAGCTCCAATAGATGGTGGCAAGTCATTTTTAACAGGATGAATAAAAGCATTTGCCATACTCTCTAACACTTTAGAAAGCCAATTCATAATTGATCTCATTTGAAAATATAAAAAATATACTTTTATCATCTAACGAAATTTTTAAAAAGTAAATCAGTCTTTATGCTGATTTACTTTTTATTATCCTTCATATCAATATATACCAGTTAAAGTTAAATAATATTTATGCATAACCAAAACTGACAGGCAACAAATTACCAAAAAGATAGGCTCATAACTAATACTAAAAATATATAAAACAACATTAGATGAACTTCAAAGAGAACTCTAATGTCCAAATGATTTATTTAAGTTTTTTATAAAAGATATCCAATAAGATTGGGGCCGAGATAGTTGAAAATAAAAGCTCAAAATTTACAAATAAAAGTAACCTTTTAAGAAGAAATATTAACAAATTAAAATAATTTTTAAGTATTAAATTAATCCAATAATGTTAATTTTCAATTAACTTTTTGTATCTTTATAAAGTAAATACTCAAAGCTAGTAACTAATACTTATTTTTTCTTATTACCTTTACAAACGAAAATTAAATATTCAAAGTCATGCTATATATCATTCCAAATTAAGGAATAAAAAAATCATGAATCAGTCTTCTTTTTCTTCAAATCAAACAAAAATAGAAGATACTGTTGATTCATATTTTGAATGCATTAGTGAATGCAGCATTCTTGATGGTCATCAAGAATGTATTACAAGATGCGTAGAAGTTCACCTTAAGGGAGGAAATAAAAATGAATAAAAAATATTCTCCTCAAAGAAAAACAACTTTAAAGTGGAACTCTAATGGAGATCTTTCTGAGATTGATATGCTAAGAATTTTAGATAGAATTTCGGCTGCTGAACTTAATCAATGTGAATTAACTTGCGATTTAGATGAATAGATTTAAAAATAACTGTATTTAATATCTTTCAATCGACTAGTTATAAAAAAATCACTTCTCAATATAAAAATATTTTTATGAATCCATGTAATTATAAATGTCAACATTACTTAATCTGTTTTTAAAATTTAAACCTCTTAAATATCCTTTTTAGATTTACTGCTATCAAATAAGTTATTAGAAATTTCATCCCTTGTTACCAGTATAGGTTCTACTATTCCTGCATCCCCATGAGTAGGACAGTAATAAGTCATTAACATCCATTTTTTGTCTTCGTTCATAATGTTTAAGATCCTAATTTGAATTTTAATTAAGTA
>QCTP01000019.1 GCA_003211115.1 Prochlorococcus sp. AG-673-M19 | reverse complement strand
GAGGAACTGGGACTTCTTTTCAGAATCTAAATCTAAGCGCAGAATGCTTTGGAGGTAATGAATTAGAGGGTTGTAATGAACATTTAGTTTTATCTTCTCCAAATGTTGTAGAACAAGTGCATAATTCGTTTCTTGAAGCTGGTTGTCATGTAATAGAAACTAATACATTTGGAGCTTCATCAATAGTTTTGGACGAATATAATATCTCTAAAAAAGCTTATGAGATTAATAAAAAAGCGGCTCAGATAGCAAAGAAATGTGCGAATTTATTTACTTCAAATACTTACCCTAGATTTGTAGCTGGATCAATAGGTCCAACAACAAAATTGCCAACATTAGGTCACATTAATTTTGATATATTAAAAGAATCCTATAAAGAACAGATAATTGCTCTTATTGACGGAGGGATTGACCTTTTATTGATAGAAACCTGCCAAGATGTTTTACAGATAAAATCTGCATTATTTGCCTATCAAGAAGTTATCAAAAATAAAAATATTGATTTACCAATAATGATTTCCATAACAATGGAAACAACTGGTACTATGCTCGTCGGATCAGATATAGCTTCAGCATTAACAATATTAGAACCATTCAATATTGATATTTTGGGACTAAATTGTGCAACTGGTCCAGTTCAAATGAAAGAACATATTAAATATCTATCTGAAAATTCACCTTTTGCAATTAGTTGCATTCCAAATGCAGGTTTACCTGAAAATATCGGAGGAGTTGCTCATTATAAATTAACTCCATTAGAGTTAAAAATGCAGTTAATGAATTTTATCTATGATTACAATGTTCAACTAATTGGCGGGTGTTGCGGAACTACACCTGAACATATCAAATATCTAGCATCAATAATTAATGAAATAGACGCAAATAAGACAAACTATAAGAGTAACTTAACTAAAAAATGTAATTTTATTCCTTCGGCATCATCTATATATAATTCAGTTCCATACAAACAAGATAATTCTATATTGATCGTTGGAGAGCGTTTGAATGCAAGTGGTTCAAAAAAAGTTAGAGAATTATTAAATCTAGATGACTGGGATGGCTTGGTCTCTATTGCTAAGCAACAACAAAAGGAAAATGCTCACATCCTTGATGTGAATGTGGATTATGTTGGAAGAGATGGTGTTAAAGATATGAAAGAAATTACCTCAAGATTAGTAACAAATATAAATCTTCCCTTAATGATAGATTCAACTGAAGCAGATAAAATGGAAAGTGGTTTAAAGACAGTTGGTGGAAAATGTATAATAAATTCAACTAATTATGAAGATGGTGATGAAAGATTTAATCAGGTTTTAAATCTTGCTTTAGATTACGGTTCTGGAATAGTTATTGGAACTATTGACGAGGATGGAATGGCAAGAACTTCAGACAAAAAATATTGTATTGCCAAAAGAGCCTTAGAAAAGACGAGAACAAGCAGGCTTGCAGATTATGAAGTATTTTTTGATCCTCTAGCTTTACCAATATCAACTGGAATTGAGGAAGATAGGTTAAATGCAAAAGAAACTATTAAAGCAATAGAAAAAATTAGGAAAAAATTTCCAGATACTCATATTATTTTGGGAATATCTAATATAAGTTTTGGCCTTTCACCTTTATCAAGAATTAATCTTAATTCAATTTTTCTCGATGAATGTATTAAGGCAGGATTAGATTGCGCTATTATCGCTCCAAACAAAATATTACCTCTTTCAAAAATCTCTGATGATACAAAGAAATTATGTTTGGATTTAATTTATGATAAAAGGAGATTTGAAAACGATATTTGCATATATGATCCATTAGTTGAACTTACAAAAGCATTCCAAGATTTATCAATAAGTGACTTTAAAAAGTCATCTATTTCTGATAAAAACTTAAGTTTAGAAGAAAAACTAAAAAATCATATTATAGATGGTGAAAAAATAGGCTTAGAAGAGCAATTGAATTACGCTCTAAAAAAATATAAACCCCTCGAAATAATTAATACATATTTATTAGATGGTATGAAAATAGTTGGGGAATTATTTGGATCCGGACAAATGCAATTGCCTTTTGTATTGCAATCAGCAGAAACTATGAAATTTGCTGTTTCAGTACTAGAACCTCATATGGAAACAGTTGATGAAACAATTTCTAATGGGAAATTATTAATAGCAACCGTTAAAGGAGATGTTCATGATATTGGTAAGAATTTAGTAGATATAATACTCACAAATAACGGTTTCGATGTTATCAATCTTGGTATAAAGCAAGATGTTTCAGCAATAATAGAAGCACAAAAAATACATAAGGCAGACTGCATTGCCATGAGTGGTTTACTAGTAAAATCAACAGCTTTTATGAAGGATAATTTAGAAGCATTTAATAATGCTGAAATAAATGTACCAGTGATTCTTGGAGGAGCAGCATTAACACCCAAGTTCGTTAACGAGGATTGTAGTCAAATATATAAAGGGAAAATACTTTACGGTAAAGATGCTTTTACTGATTTGGCATTTATGAATGAATATATGGATAGTAAAAAAAAGGGTAACTGGTCTAATGAAAACGGTTTTATTAATAACGAAGATATTAGTATTAAATTAGCTTCTTCAAAATCTTCTTATGAAGATGAAAATTTAAATAAAAAAATTAAAAATATTGAAAATATTATAAAAATTGAGAATTTTGAAAGGTCCATTTTTGTAAAAGAAGAGGATCCAATAAAACCTCCATTTCTTGGAACAAGGGTTCTTGAAGATAAAGATATAGATTTTGATAAATTATTTTTTTATTTAGATAAGAAAGCATTATTCAGCGGTCAATGGCAAATAAAAAAAAACAAAGGCCAATCGGTAGATGAATATAATAAATATTTAGATTCATATGCAAATCCTTTACTTGAAAAATGGACAGATATTATTTTAAATAAAAGATTAATATCGCCTAAAGCAGTTTATGGATATTTTAATTGTGGCAGGAACAAAAATAGTATTTATCTATTTGATAATAAATTAAATAAAAAAATTTCACAATTTAATTTTCCAAGGCAAAAATCAGGAAATAATCTTTGTATAGCTGATTTTTACTGCGATCTTAAAAATAATAAACCAATAGATATATTTCCAATGCAAGCAGTAACAATGGGAGCGATAGCTAGTGAATATTCTCAAAAATTATTTAAAGACGATAAATATAGTGACTATTTATTATTTCATGGTTTAACTGTTCAATTAGCAGAAGCTCTAGCTGAATACGTTCATTCATTAGTAAGAATTGAATGCGGATTTAAAGAATTTGAACCTACTATTAATCGTGAAGTATTAGCTCAAAAATATAGGGGGGCCAGATATTCATTTGGTTACCCGGCGTGCCCTAATGTTTCGGATTCAAACATTCAATTATCATTATTAGATGCAAAAAGAATTAATCTAACAATGGATGAGTCAGAACAATTACATCCTGAGCAAAGTACTACTGCTATCATTACTATGCATTCAAAAGCTAAATACTTTAGTGCATAAATAAAATCTTAATTATCTTCAAGATATTCAATTATTTCATCTTGTAATTCATCCATAACTTCATTATCACTTAAATCAATGCCTTCACCAGCGGCATCTTGAAGTAATTCCAAATAATATGATGCCCCATCACTTGCTAAGAATTCAATTGCTGATGTTTCATCGCTTTCTTTAAAAGCCTCATTTAATGATTTAAATGCTATGTTTTCAGTAAAGTCCCAATCCATATTGAAAAAAACCTTATTAAAATTATTACCTCTTCACCCCCCATATTCGTCAAGCTTTCTTAAAAAAATGCGAGTATTTATTATTATTTAATTTTAAAATGAATAACAAAATACAAGAAAATAATGAACAGTTAAATGTCTTAGGACAGAAACTAGATCTTTGTAGTTGTAAACCATTAACCGGTTGGTACCGAGATGGGTTTTGTAAATATGATTTAAATGATGGAGGAAATCATTCAATATGCTGTGTAATGGATGATAATTTTTTGAAATATAGTAAGTCACAGGGTAATGATTTAATCACACCTATGCCTATTTATTCCTTCCCAGGGCTCAAGGATGGAGATCATTGGTGTATTTGCTTAGATAGATGGAGACAAGCATTGCTTGATGGCTTAGCACCTAAAGTAATATTAGAATCGACAAATAGAATAGTTTTAGAATCTGTATCATTAGAAATATTAAAAGAATATCAATTTAATAAAAAGTAATTATAAGATTATGATTTTTTTTAAAATGGGTATAAGAATTTAATTTTAATTTCTAAATGAGAAGAGAATCATATTGGGAAAAAGCTTTAGAGCAAACGAATTTATCTATTAATAAAAATAGTTTATATCCACTTGAAACTAAAGTTGTTACAACAGATCTTTATAACAAAAATGACTTTATAATTAGAAAACTAGATACTTCAAAATTCAATAAAAAAGTATATTACGGTCCAAAACAAAACCCATTTAACCCTTGGGAAAAAATTCTAGAAATAGAGAAAATTGGAAATCATCATCAATTAATTTTAAATAAATATCCTGTGCAAAAAGGACATATTTTACTTATAACAAATAGTTGGAAACCTCAAAATGGGTGGTTGGATATTAATGATTGGGTTGCTATCCAAAAGGTAAATAAAGACACAAGTGGATTATGGTTTTTTAATAGTTCACCGATAGCAGGTGCTAGTCAACCACATAGACACATTCAACTTTTAAGAAGATCATATAATGAAATTTCTTGTCCAAGAGAAAAGTGGTTTTTAAATTTAGAAATATGTAACGATAATGATACTAAGCTAAAAAAAAGTATAGTTGTCTCACACTTTAACTTCCTAGAAGATTCTTCACATATTTACAATTTATACTTGGAATTAACAAAAAAGATTGGGTTAGGTGATCCAATTAATGATGAGAAACCACGTTATCCTTATAATATTTTAATTACTAATAATTGGATAGCAATAATTAGAAGAAGGTTTGATCACCTACATGGCTTTAGTGTTAATGGCTTAGGATTTGCAGGGTATTTACTTATTACAGATAAATCAGATATTAATTACCTAAAAACTTATGGACCAGAAAAACTTCTTGAAAATTTTGTTTAAATTTTATCGTTGGTTTCTATTAAATCCCTTTTTATTTGGTTTTCTAGAACTTCAATAGACGCAGTTACAGATGCAATTTTTCGTTCAAGAGAATCCTTTATGTAATTAAGCATTTCTAATTTTTTATTTTGAAAATAAGATTTTTTTTCTTTTGCAGATTTAAAATTACAGTAAAGCATTTTTATAATATTTTAAAATCGATTTTAATGATTTGTGGATAATCAATCCTTAGATACTGATTTAAAGACAAATTATTTATATGGAATTTCATATGGTTCTTAAAAATTTAATATTATTGTTCTATTATTAAAAAAAAAATTGTTAATTGAGTATTTCTGAAAATTCAAATACTAAAAGAATTTCGATTGATTTGCCGGAAGAATTAATTTCTAAGTTTGATCAATTAAGAAAAGAATGGGGTTTTAGATCAAGAGGTCCTGTAATAGAAAAGTTATTATCAGAACTTCTAGAAGATGATTTATTGCCTAAAACTCAGCAACAAACTATAGATTACAGCGAAAAGGAAAATGTAAATGAATATTCTAACTTCGATGAAAAAAGTGCTCTAGTATTAATTAAATCAGAAGTTCAAGAAAATATTAATAAGATATCTGAAGAAAATATTCCAATAAATAATCAAGAAACTATAGAAAAACCAAACTTAAACATCAATCTACCTAATTTTGTAGTCAAAAAAGTAAAAAATCTTAAAAGAAGTATTAATATCGAAAAAACTAAGCAAAAACTAAATGATATTCAAATAAATTCGATTAAAGAAAATGATTTAATCAAATGTCGGATTGAAATTATCAGTCATTGGAAAAAATTATATGGAACTATTCCGAACGACCATATAATAGAAGCTTCTATGGACTGGTTTAGTATAGATATCTGGCCAAATATTGATGGAACAGAGCATTTACCCTTCACTTGGAGTGCCGCAAACAAGTTAATGTCGGAATTATGTCCATTCTGGGCAAAACAGGCTCCTTCATTAGAACTAGTTATTTTAATGATAGGAGTTCTAGAAGACCCATTTGCTACATCTGACCTAATTAATAGAATACCTACATTAGTAAGAAGGTTTGTAAGTAGGTTTAAAAGAAAAAATAAAGGTAATTCATTTGAAGCATTAGATTCAACGATGACTGTTCATGGAGCCCTTAAATTATTAAAATTATCAACAGCTTCTGGATCTGCACATACGTTAAATAAAATTAGAGAAGCCTATAAAAATAAGGCTTTAGAAACTCATCCTGACTCAGGCGGCTCTACTGATGAGATGAGAAAATTAAACGAAGCTTACCAATTACTTAAAAACCTTTACAGAAAATAGTATCGCTAATCTTATATAAGACTAATAATAAGTCCATTAAATAGTCTTATATAAGACTTAAGGTACACGTTCTAAGCTAGGTTCATAAAAAGAATTGATTGAATAATAAAATTTAAAGTTATATCTAAAACTAAAAGGATCTTTTTGATACTAGTAATTAGGAATTAATTTTTCTAAATTTATAAAATATATTACCCTTCTAGCGTAAGACTTAACATTAACTGCTAATCACATTAAAACAGGTTAACTATTAAATGAATTTAATAGTATTACAAATCTTAGGTAAGACTCAATAGTAGTCTTATATATAATCTTAAATGATAATAATGATAACTAAATAATGACTAATAAGGAATGAAGGTCCCAGGTTTGTCCAATCAATATATAACGAGTTTAACCCGTGTAGCACTAAGGGTTTTTAAGTAAGTAGCGCTGCCTTAAAGACAGTACTACTGATTTTGAAGCTTTTGTAGTGCCGTTTTTTTATTAATGCTTGGTACGTCGCTAAGTCCATTTGCGTCAAACCATGGAGCACTAGCCCAATCAAAACCTTCCCCGAATGTATTATCTGGAGCAGTTATATACCAATGGCAAGAAGAGTCGGGAACATCCACTGCACATTTAGACCAATCATCAGACCACTGTGGTACTTGGACCCAAAGTATTGAAGAGATTATTAATGAGATAATGTTAGTCATGACTACTATTATATATTATCAATCAGAATAGTGGAGGTATTACCTGTCTTAGAGTAGAATTAATATTAGACTAATATTTGGTCTCAGCTAAGACACGCAATACTCTTAATCCCTTAATTTAGTTGAGAATTTATCTTCAATTATGGAAACAATATTTTTATGGAGATCCGCGATGTCAGAATCTAGTAAAGTTTTTGTTAAATCTCTATAAGACAATCTAAATGTATAGCTTATGAATTCATTACCAAAATTATCATCTTCATAAATATCAATTAAATTAACATTTTCCAATAATTTTTTTCCTGATTTCTTTATCTGTGAAATTATTTCACTTACTAAGTATTTTTTATTGAATATAAAATTAATATCTCGGTCAATTTTAGGGACAGTTGGATATTGACTATAGATTGGTATCCATTTATTTTTTCTAGTGCTAGCTTTTAGTATATTTTTTATTTTGATACTAAATAAATATATTTTTTTCAATGACTTTTTATTTGAAATTAATTTTGGATGAATTTCTCCAAAATATCCAATATCATTACCTTCAGTAAATAATTTAGCGCATCTTCCTGGATGTAGAAAATCTATAGAATCCGTTGGTTTATCTTCAATTTTTAAATTTAATATTGTTAGAGCTTCCTTTAACTTTCCTCTTGCCTCAAAATAATTCAAATCATTATCTTTACTTGAAGCTATCCATTTCTCAAATTTATTTTTTCCATAAATAGCTCCATTTAAAATTTCTTCTTGTAATAGATCAGGTTGTTTATAAAAAATATTTCCAACTTCAAATATCCAACAATAATCTTGCCCTGACTTGATATTTTGATTGCATATTTTAATATGTTCTTGCCAAATATTATCTCTTAAACAACTTGTTTCAGACAATAATGGATTTGAAATCTTAATTAAATCATTATTCCTTTCTGGTACAAGAGAATATGACAACACTTCGTTAAATCCAATATCTATAAATCCCGTTTTTAAATTTCTTAAAGCTATTTGAGACGTAGTAAGCTTACCTGGTTTAATGGGATTTGGTAAATTTAAATCAAACATGTCATAACCTATTAATCTTGCAATTTCCTCTATCAAATCTATTTCTCGTAATAAATCTTGTGATCTGTTAGGAATAACTTCTACATCCCATCCATATTCTTTATTCTTTAAAGTGCAACCAATTAGCTTCAATTTTTCTGTTATTTCTGTATCTGATAAATTTCTCTTTTCAATTTTTAAATTCATATTTAAATCGTCATTTTTAATTACCAATGGCCCAAGAAGTTTATGAATTCTTTCTCTTCTCAAAGGTATTAAATTTTCTGTATTAACTAACTCTATAGAAGTATTAATTGTTGGATTAGAAATATTAAAAAACTCTTCTAAAATATTAATAGCTCGGGTAACTGAATCTAATGTATTTTTATAAGAAATTCCTTTTTCAAATCTACTACTAGATTCTGTTCTAATTCCAATTTCCTTAGATGATTTTCTTACAGTTACAGGATTAAAAACAGCTCCTTCTAGAAAAATTGAAGAAGTATCATCATTTACAGCGGTTTCTAAACCACCAATTACACCTGCTATAGCTACGGGCTTGTCGTCACAAGCGACTATAGTAATATTTTCATTTAAATCATAATTCACTCCATTTAAACATAAAAGACTTTCATTATCCTTAGCTTTTCTAACGGAGAAATCCTCAGGCAAAACATCTCTTCCAATTAAAGTCCTTAATCTGTCTTTATCAAATGCATGTAATGGTTGACCTTGTTCTAAGAGTATATAGTTGGTTATATCTACTATAAGGTTAATAGATTTAATTCCTGATTTATATAAACGATCCTTGAGCCATTGTGGAGATAATTTCTTACCTTTGACAGAGGAAATATTGCAAATTGAATAAAGACAATTATTTGTAATTGCCCCAGGACAGAGATCAAATTTTTTATTAATATTAATTTGGTATTTAGTTTTTAATTCTGGAAAGGTTAATTTTGTTTCCAAAAGAGCGGAAATTTCTCTTGCTATGCCAACTACTGACATTCCATCAGGTCTGTTTGCCGTAATAGCTAAATCATAGATATAATCATCAAGATCGAGTAAAAGAGTTCCTGATGTTCCTAAACTGTGATTTGATGCAACGTCCTCATTGATAATGGCAATGCCTTCACTAGTCTCTTCGATTCCTAGTTCTTCTAATGAACATATCATTCCTTCGCTCAGAACTCCCCTTATTTCACTCCGTTTAATAGTCATATTAATCGCGCTTAAATGAGCTCCAACAGTTGCAACATAAACATGAATATTTGGTTTTATATTTTTTGCACCACAAATTATTTGTAGAGGATTAGAACATCCAATATCAACACTGCATATAGATAATTTTTCAGAATTATCATGTTTAACTACTGATAAAACTTTTCCTAGAACAACACCTTTAACATTTGATGAGCAATCTACAAGAGACTCAACCTCAAACCCACCTATTGAAAGCTTTTCAGATAAATCATCAGGTGAAGTATTTATTTCAACTAGGGATTTCAACCAATTTTGAGAGACCTTCATTTATTTTTTTTGTCTAATGATACTAAAAGAAAAGAAAATATATGCAAAATAGTTTCTTGAAGTTGTACAATAGAAAATTATACATCAACGTATTAATCAAAATGGCGAAAAAAGGTACAAGAGTTGTAGTAACCTTAGAATGTACAGAAGCGAGAACAAGTTCAGATCCAAGAAGATCTAATGGTGTCTCAAGATATACAACTGAAAAAAACAAAAGGAATACAACAGAAAGATTGGAACTAAAAAAATTTAATCCGCATTTAAATAAAATGACAATTCATAAAGAAATCAAATAAACAATCTTAAAACAATGCCAAATTCAATTTTCAAAAAACAATTATCACCGATAAAGCCTGGTGACCCTATAGACTATAAAGACGTTGAGCTTCTAAAGAAATTCATAACTGAAAGAGGTAAGATATTACCGAGAAGAATGACTGGTTTAACATCTAAACAACAAAGGGATCTTACATTGGCAGTTAAAAGGGCAAGAATTATTGCATTATTACCATTTGTAAATCCAGAGGGATAATTCTTAAAATAGTAGTTAATTAATAATATTTTTTTTGAGAGATTTAACAAATTTAAAAACTTTTATAATTGATTCAAAGGATCCTAAAGAAGTTGATGATGCTTTCTCATTGGAGTTAATTGAAGGAAAAACCAAAAAATTATGGATTCATATTAGTAATCCGTGCAAATTATTTTTAATAGATTCAAAAATTGATAATGATGCTAGGAGCAAAAGTAGCAGTTTGTATTTAATTGATCAATATGTTCCTATGTTGCCACTTGAAATAATAGAAAAGGCGAATTTAAAACAAAATAAATTATCAGAGACAATAAGCGCATCTATCATCTTTAATGATGATGGTTCTATTAATAAATATGAAATAGTAGAGGCAAAAATAATACCTAAGTATCAATTAACATATGAAGATGCAGAAGAGATTATAGAATTAGAGCCTAAAGAAGAAGTAGAGATAGTTGAAATAAAAAATTTATTAATTAAAAGTTTTAACTATCGAAAAACTAAAGGATCAATAACTTTTGATATGCCAAGTTATAAAATTATTAATAATAATGGTATTGTGCAAATAAATAATTTACAGAAAAGTATTTCACAGACAATAGTATCAGAATCAATGATATTAATGGGTTATGTTACTAGTTTATATTTATTCGATAATAATATTGCAACCCCTTACAGAACTCATAAAATAAATTGTGATGTACAACAAATATTAGATAAATATAAAGATAGTGAAATAAAGTATTCTATATTAAAACAATATATGGGTAAAAGTTACATTACTACTAAAGCAAATAAACATGAATCATTAGGTCTATTAAAATATACACAATGTACTTCACCACTCAGAAGATATTTAGATTTAATTGTTCAAAGACAAGTATTTAATGCAATTACAAATGTTAAACCACTTGATATTAATAAAATTAATGAAATCATAGATTTAACCAAAACTAAACAATCAGAAATTAACAATATATATAAAAATGATAGATTAAAATATTTAAATATATTCTTTATAAATGAAAAAAAATCTTATTATAAAATAATATTTATTAAATGGATTAATAATAAGAAAAATATAGCTTTAGTGTATTTTTCTGAATATTCATTAGAACTTTTAATTATACTTTATATTTCTATAGATACATATACTAATAAAATATATAAAGTAAAATATAATATAAATGATAATAATCTTTTAGAATTTATTCACTAATTAATATTGTTATCCTATTGTAGATATTATATTTGTTAATATAAAAAAAAAGATATTATGAGTTTTGTAATTACTACCCCTCTATATTATGTAAATGATAAGCCTCATCTGGGAAGTATATATACTACATTGATTTGTGACTCAATAGCGAGATATAAAAGGCTATCTGGCAAAGAAGTTATTTTTATTACTGGAGTTGATGAACATGGTTTAAAGATACAAAGAACAGCCAATAATAAAGGAGTTGCTCCACAAACTCATTGTGATGAAATATCAAATATCTTTTTAAAAAACTGGAAAGATTGGGATATTTCTTACAACAAATTTGTAAGAACAAGTTCAAAAAAACATGAATCTATCGTTAATGAATTTTACAGCAGAGTAAAGAAATCAAATGATATTTATATGGGAGTCCAAAAAGGTTGGTATTGCGTTGGTTGTGAAGAATTTAAAGATAATCCAGAAAATTCCCCAACACATAAATGTCCAGTACATCAGAAAACATTGGAATGGAAAAATGAAGAAAACCTTTTTTTTAAATTGTCAAGATACCAATCACAAATAGAAGATCTTATAAATGAACCTTCTTTTATCCAACCAATAGAAAGAAGAAATGAAATTATAAATTTCGTATCAAAAGGATTAAAAGATTTCTCAATATCTAGGACTAATGTTTCATGGGGTATACAAGTACCTGATACACGAAATCATACATTTTATGTATGGTTTGATGCTTTACTTGGTTATGTTAGTGCAATAAGTCAACATAAGAATAATCCTACATTGGATGAATCAATAAATAATGGATGGCCTGCCGATATTCATTTAATTGGTAAAGACATATTAAGGTTTCATGCTGTCTATTGGCCTGCCATGCTTCTTTCTGCTGGTATGAAGTTGCCTAAAAAAGTTTTTGGACATGGTTTTCTAACAAGAGAAGGTCAAAAAATGGGTAAAAGCCTTGGGAATGTTTTAGATCCAAATCTTTTATTATCTAAGTATGGTAAGGAAGCTGTTAGATGGTATCTGCTAAAAGATATATCGTTGGGAAGTGATGGCGATTTTCAAAATAAACGATTTGTTGACATTATCAATAATGATTTGGCTAATACAATTGGAAATTTAGTAAATAGAACATCTTCAATGTCTCGAAAATGGTTTGATAATAAAGTACCAAATAATGAAAATTCTTATTTTGATAATACTTTGGAACAATGTTCAAAAGAAACAGTGGTAAATTATATAAAACATTTTAATTCCTATGAATTGAATCTTGCTGCCAATGTAATACTTAATCTTGCAATTAATGCAAATTTATACCTTAACGAAAAACAACCTTGGGTTTTAATTAAAGATGAAAATAAAATTACCCTAGTAAGTAATATTATTTATAATGTTTTGGAAAGTACAAGGATAATTGGCTTATTATTATTACCATTAATGCCTGATTTATCGAAAAAAATTAATATTCAACTTGGTTCAATATATAAAGAGGATAAATCTTGGATTGATCAATTAGATTGGGGTAAATTAAAACATGAATCAATCTTACCAGTCCCAACTCCAATAATAGAAAAGCTCGAATATGAATAAAATATATAAACTTTTATTCATAATTCCAATAATAATTGCCGGATGTAAGGCAATCGAAAATGATGATAAATTAATTGGTCAAAGTATGGATAATCTTAATCTAAATATATTCTCTAATGAAGGTGAAAAGTTGTTTGCAATAAAAAGTCCTAATTCAATTTATAGTAATGAGAATAATACATTTAAGCTTAAGAAAACTATAATAAATTTATACAAGGATAATCAAGCTGAATATATAATAAGTTCAAATAAATCGAAATTATCTAACAATAATAAACTTCTTGAATTAGATGGTAATGTCTTAGTCAAGTCCCTTATAAATAAAGGAGATAAATTATATGCAAATAGCTTTACATGGAATATTCTAAATTCTGAATATCTATTAGTTGGAGATGTTAAATTTGAAAATAACTCAATTACTTTAAGTTCCAATAAAGCAATACTAAATAAGGATAATAATATAATTGAATTTTTTAATCCCGTTAAATATAAAATTAAAGATAGTAATAATAAAAAAGCTTTCGAAATTAACTCTGAAAATGCCTACTATAATATTAATAATAAATCTGTAATATTTAGATCAAAAGATAAGAAAGTACGTTCTAAAATATATTTTTAAAAACTAGTTTTTAAAAATAAATTATTTAATTTTTTGGCCCAATTATTTATCCATTTTTCATCTGACTTTGTAAAACATTTATAACTCCATCCACCAATTAATATGAATGATTTATGGTTTATTGGAATTACTAATATGGAAGGTACATCTTGGCAAAAACCAGAAAATTCATCTCTTCCAGGATAAAATTTTGTATTTGCTAAAGAAATTATTTTCATATCTTTTACTGCTCTAAGACAAGTTTCACCGGGTTTAAAATTTTCATTCGAAGTAATACCTCTTCTTAAAATATTTTTACCGCTGTGATGAATTAATATAGTAGCTGCCGCTGTTGAAGTTAATATTGACTCAGAACCCCATGCCAATTCATCAAGAATATTAATAGGTATATCTGGATCAAATATAAATTTATTTTCTCCTTTCAAATCAACTCTCTCTCCTAAGAGAGGATTAAATTGTTTAAATAAAAAACCTATTAATATAATTAATACAGATGATATTGCTGCTAAAACTTGTGCTCTCTCTAATGCAGGAGAGATTGATTCGATTGAAAAAAAATTTCCTAACTGAAAGAAAAAAAGTATTGAGCCAATGATTATTAATGTTTTACCATTGAAATTCATCTGATTAACTAAGGGAAAATTTAAAAAATTACATTAAATAATTATATTAGATTTTTGTATTAAAGAAACTCAGACTTATGTCTTTTTATTATATAATTATCCTAAAACAAAAATGACAAAGTCACTTTATAAATCTCTTTTTTCACTTGTAGTGATAGGTTTTATTTTCATTGTACTTCCCATGAAATCATATGCAGAAGTTTTTAATGATTTTGATCATGTATTTATAGTTAGTCAGCAAAAAACAATAATTAATTACGAAAAAAGTCAGCCATCTTCAATAGATAACCCTGTAGTAGATCCAAATTTTAATGCTATGAGAGCAGAAGATACCGAGAATACCACAGCTACTTATATTGTTGTTGGCCTGCTAATTGCTGCTACAATAATACCTCTCGCAACATGGTGGTATTTTTCTAAGTAATATTATATGGATATCAATGATATTAATTTATCCAAGATTATCTTTATAACCGGTGGAACAAAGAGTGGGAAAAGTGAATTTGCAGAATATTTAGGAAGAAAAATTGAAAAAATTACTTATATTGCATTATCAGAGTCAAGAGCTAATGATTTTAATTGGCAGAAAAAAATTCTTCAACATCGTAAAAGGAGACCAAAAGAATGGGGGTTAGTTGAGACTAATAATCTAATTAATGCACTAACAAGTGTGAATGGTCCGGTACTAATTGATTCAATTGGTGGTTTTATAATGGAGAGCATAAATAAAAATGATGAAGAATGGGATAAAAATTTATATTTACTTTTAGATATTTTACAAGTTAGGAAAAATACAACCATAATTGTCGGAGAGCAAGTAGGTTGGAGCTTAGTTTCAGAATACGAAATTGGTAACAAATATATAGAAAGGCTAGGTAATCTTCAAAAGAAGATAACTAAAATCTCACAAGAAAATTGGCTGACATTAAATGGTAGAGCATTAAAATTAGATAATATAAGCTTTGAAATACCTTCTTAAATATTGGAAATTTCACTTTTTGAACCACGTATTCCTCAAAATACCGGAAGCATAGCAAGGACCTGTGCGGCTTTTGATATCAAATTAAATTTGATTGAGCCATTAGGTTATAGTTTAGAAGATAAATATTTAAAAAGAGCTGGCCTAGATTATTGGCCTTTAGTTAAATTAAGGAATTATCCTAATTTTAAAAACTTTAAGGAATCTAAACTAAATAAAAGAATTATCGCTTTTAGTAAAAAAAATGGGGTTTATTTGAAAAACTTTAGATTTATTGAAGACGATATTTTACTATTTGGACGAGAAGATACAGGTTTGCCTGATAACGTAATTAATAATTGTGATTCATTAATTTCTATATTTATGCCAAATATTGAATTATCAAATAATGAGAAAAAAGGGGTTAGGAGTCTTAATATATCTGTTGCTTGTGGAATAGCAATATATGAGGCCTACAAACAAATAAATTTGAAAAATGGTAATTAAGACTTATCATGATTTAAAATAAAAACATGTCTCGGTAGCTCAGCTGGTTAGAGCGGCGGATTCATAGCCCGCAGGTCGCGTGTTCAAGTCACGCTCGAGACATTCTTAACTAAGTGTGACACTAATTTCTAAAAAATATTTTTATTTTTGTTCATTATATTCTTAAAAAACTTAAACTCAATAAAGTCATTAATCATACGTACCTCATTTTCTATATAACTTTCATCTAAATTTAAATTATCATTTTCTATATGTGTCTTATTACTAGAAATATTATTACTAATTAATGATGCATAGTTATTATTACAATCAAATTCAGATAATTTATTAAGTATAGAATTTTTTAATGCTCCTCTATAACTAAGTGCTTCTTCAACCAAAATTCCAGTAACTTTTGATTGACTTAATTCATTTTGTTCGCAAATCTGATCTATTATTTTTTGTACTTCTTTACGTGGTAAAAACCCAATTCTTTTTCTTTGAGAGGGCATGGAAACTATTTATGTGACACTTGCATATTAATAGTGTTGCACTATATTAAATTTAAGTCAACAAAAATTTAATGCCTATTTTGATAATTCCAATTGGTTTTGTACTATGGTATTTAGCTTATGAAACGAAACCTATAAGCAATGATGAAGCAACTTTTACATGGGAAGAAGAAAATTTTGTTAAAAGGACTAGGCTTCTAAATATTCTTAAAGAGAGTTTTAAATGATTCGGTTATAATTATTGTAATTTTATTAAAGCTATGAATTTTAAAGAGAGAGGATTAACTGTTGGAGATTTATTAATCATTTTAATTTTTGTAATTTCAACAGTTTTTATCATTAATAAATTAAGAGACGGTGATAAGCAAACTTATTTTTATATGACGCCATACCAAATTACTTCATCAATAAATAATTAACTATTCAACAGTAGAAAAATTAATATAGTTTATTTAACTATAGTTTTTATAACAACTTAAAAGTCCCATTATTTTTTATAATCATTATCTTTTAGACTTAAACATTTCCCATTTCATGTTATCTTTTAATTCTTTAATACTTTTAGAAATTGATGCTAAGTTTACTAATTGAAGAATTTGTTTTTTATTTAATCTATCTGAGGTGATAAGATTATTAATCATCTCAAGAACTGAAGCATCATTTACATTCATCAAAAATAACCGATTTTAATTAATACGTTCAATCTTATAGTAGTAAGAAATAAAAATTATGGATTTTTTCTAAATTAGATTCTTAAGCAGAAGAATTATTCTTTATTTCTACAGTAAAAAGTTTTAATTAACAATTTAAAATTACAAATTTCTTGTTAAAAAGATATTTGAAATCATTAAATCCCAATTTTATTCCATTTCGTTTAATGTAAAAGAAAATACGAATGAATGAAAAAATCAACTCCCGAATACATAACTAAAGATGAAGTTAATGAAATGATCGAGGATGCTATAAGAAGGCATAATAGGAGGTCAACTATAATTTCAAGTATTTTGGGTTGGATTTTAATAGGAGGTTATTCATTTGGGTTATTCCAAGCAGTACAGAACGTATAATATATAAATAAATTAGTCCATTAAATGTTAAATTTAATAGAGATCTAAAATTAAAATGAGAGAGTATATTAATAAAAATTTAATAGTAATAAAAAAACATTTAAGTAAAAGAACAAAAAAACTTTCTAAATTAAATAGTAAATCATTAATTGAAGAGTTTAAAGAATGGAATGATCCCTTAGTTGAAAATCAATTAATTTGGACACTACCAGACTTAACAAGAATTGAAAGATATAATAACTTTTGTAGATCAATCAAAAAAAGATAATATAAAAAATATTAGTCCCCTAAATGAATATCGTTAATTTTTAAATAAAAATAGCCAGCAAATCCGACAACATTCAATATTAAAACAAATAGCCAAGCATTAATAGGTTGATTAGAATCAAATTTCTTAATTTTAAGCTTAGCTTTTAACCTTTCTATATAATTTCCCATACTTGCTAAAAATTTTTAAAAAGATTTCATTTACCATAATAGTTAATATTTAAAAATTTTATAAAAAATAATTAAATTATTTATTAGTTTTATCCTCAATAACCCTATTAATTGGATACTTAATTAATTCTCTTTTGAGATTTTTTATTAATTTAGAGTAATTCAATATTGTAAATTTTCTTGATAAGGAATGATGCCAATTCATAAAGATTCAAATTAAAGAAATACTTGCTATATTATAAGCTTTAAAATTATAATAAAGTTCAAGGCTTGTAAAGCCCTAGAATTTTTCAAAAAAGGACAACAATTTCCATGAGTTTAAGAGTTGGTCAAGAGGCCCCAGATTTCACTGCAACAGCAGTTTATGATCAAGAATTTAAAGATATTACCCTTTCAAGTTATAGGGGTAAAAAATGGGTTGTACTATTTTTCTACCCATTAGATTTTACTTTTGTTTGTCCAACAGAAATTACTGCTTTTAGCGATGAATATGATAAATTCTCTGCCTTAAATACTGAAATACTTGGCGTATCTGTAGATAGTAAAAATTGCCATTTAGCATGGATACAAACACCAAGAAATGAAGGTGGAATAGGAGATATTAATTATCCTTTAGTATCTGATCTAAAGAGAGAAATTTGCACAGCTTACAATGTTCTCAATGATGATGGAGAAGCTGATAGAGGTTTATTTCTTATTAATCCAGAAGGAGTTGTAATGCATACAACTGTTAATAAAGCTCCTGTAGGAAGAAATGTTGATGAGACACTAAGAATACTTCAAGGTTATCAATATGTGGCTGCCAATCCAGATGAGGTTTGCCCTGCTAACTGGACTCCAGGTGACAAAACAATGCTAGAAGATCCAAAAGGTAGTAAAGAGTATTTTTCTGCCCTATAAAGTTAGATAGAGGTATAACTTTTTCAATTCTTTTTACTTAGTTAAAAAGAATTGAATAGTATAAAAAAATTAATAAATAAAAAACTATAATTTTTAAAATTGGTGTTATTTCACTCTTATTTAAAACTGGTACTCTCCAATCACTTAAATAAGTACTGTTGGAAAGATATGACCAAAAATAATATAGTATTTCAATAAAAAGCAAAAAAAGTATATTTATAAAATTAATATTTTCAAATTTGAAAAATTTAATATACAGTAAAGAATCTGCTATTTGAATATTATTTATTTGTAAGTACCAAATAAAACAAGAAATCATAAGAAAGTTTATTAATATAATCTTTTTAATAAATAATTTAATTTTTTTAAA